>DASTAO010000432.1:0-5036 GCA_035712525.1 Kapaibacterium sp. (SeqCode) | reverse complement strand
CAATGTTAATTTCAACCTGCAGTTTATCAACGACAGAGTCGTATCACCAAGGACACAGATAAAAGAAGCCCTGGCGTTGGGATTAACGTATACAGTATTCTAACTTAGAGTCCGCGAATATCATTAAAGACCATAAAGGCCATTAATGCCAACAGTAGGGTAACACCTACGCGCTGGAAGTTTAGCTTTATCTTTTGGGAAAGTTCTCTGCCGAGAACAGCCTCAACAATGATGATGAGTAAATGTCCGCCATCGAGTGCAGGGATGGGAAGAATGTTCAGGAATGCCAACGATAGCGAAAGGATCGCCATAAAAGTCAGGTATGGTACCACTCCGCCTTGTGCGCTACGCTGAGCATACTGAGCGATTTTGATCGGACCACCGGTACTCTTGGCAAAATTAATTTTTCCCGAGACCATCAGGAAAATGCTTCGAACATATAACTGAGTTTGAGTAAAGAGATCGTTTATGCCGACCGAAAATGCCTCGCCGAGAGAGTAATCAAGCTTTGTCGTCTTGCCCATGAACGGAGCTGGTGCGATCTGCACTCCAATCTGCCCGGCTTCGTTAGGGGTAACGGTTGCCGTCATCGGCTTATCATCCCTGATCCAGGTAATAGAGACAGGTTGATTAGCATGTGGCTTGATAAGATCGATCATCGCGATCTCGTTCATGACTGGAACATCATTGATCTTAATGACTCGGTCACCGGACTTCATTCCGATATGCTCGGCAGGGTAGGATGATGTTACATCATTGATAAAAGCGCCACCGGCTCCTTCAGGATAGAGCCCAAGATTCTTATCGATCTCCGAAGGCTCGCTCGTCAACTCACTGGTTTTGTATTGCACATCGAATTGCTTCGAGTTGCGCTCAAGTGTCATTGAGAAGTCTCGGCCGAGATGCGTCATTACAGCTTCGGTCTGAATGTCCTGCCAATTTGAAAGTGGCTTGCCATCGATGGCAATAACCTTATCACCGGTTTGAATGCCGAGTTTTGCAGAAACGGAATTTGCACCGACGTAACCGATCGTTGTCGTATTCCAAATGATCTTTCCTTCGGAATATTTAATGCCGATAAAGATCGCTCCGGCAAGCATAAAATTCAGAACAACTCCGGCAGAAATAACAATCGATTTTTTCCACCAGCTTTTCGAACGGAATTCCCATGACTTAGGCGGACCCGATAGTTCTTCCATTTGGGTCTCATCGATCATGCCGGCGATACGGGCATAGCCGCCGATCGGCAGCATTGAAAGTCGGTAATCGGTATTTGCACCAAGCTTGCCTTCCATTTCTTCGGATAGTGGACCAAAGGTAAAACCATTGAGTTTATTGAAGCCGAAGAGACGACGTCCCATGCCGATAGAATACACCGGAACGTACATTCCAAACATCCGAGCTGCGATGAAATGACCGAACTCATGGATGGATACCAGCACGAATATCGTGATGATAAAGTAAAAAACTGTTTCTAAAAATACCATAGGATTTGTATAATGCTTATTTACGTAAGAGGGTTCGGGACGTTTCTACCCCGCCTCTGATTTTCGAATTTGCTTCAAAAATCCGCTCTAACCCCTCAAAAATGGCACTTTCGTTCGATGCATCGAGCGGTTTATCGGAGGTTGAGGGAGCATCAGCCATTGCCTGCTCGACGATCTTTGGAATATCGGTGAAGGCGATCTCTTCATTCAAAAAAGCAGCCACAGCAACTTCGTTAGCAGCGTTTAGGATCGTCGGATAAACTCCTCCTCGTGAACTCGCTTCTCGGGCAAGCCGCAAGGCAGGAAATCTATCTTCATCGGGTGATTCAAAATCGAGATGATTATTCTTTAAAAGATCGAGATGGTCATATTCGACAGCTAATCGATCCGGATAGCCAAGAGCATATTGTATCGGCAACCGCATATCCGGTGCGCCAAGCTGAGCCTTAATGCTGCCATCGACAAACTCAACCATAGAATGAATGATCGACTGAGGGTGAACAATGACATCGACCTTCTCCAAAGGTACATCGAATAACCACCGAGCTTCAATGACCTCGAGTCCCTTATTCATCAATGTTGCCGAATCGATCGTGATCTTTCGGCCCATAACCCAATTCGGATGCTTCAATGCTTTTTCAAGAGTGATCTCATTGAACCGATCTTTTGGTAATTTCCGAAACGGTCCGCCGCTTGCTGTTAGAATGATTCGTTTGATCGAATCAGGCGATTCACCTACAAGGCACTGAGCGATCGCAGAATGTTCAGAGTCGATCGGAGTGATTGTTGCACCGGATTGCTTTGCTAGTGCCGTCAACAGTTCACCGGCGACAACAAGAGTCTCTTTATTAGCGACTGCAACACTCTTGCCACATCTTATCGCAGCGATCGTCGGTCGAAGTCCGGCAAAACCAACCATTGCGGCAACCACTGTATCGACTATTTCAAGCGAAGCGATCTTCTCTAAACCTTCTTCGCCGAATTCAATATCGACATCCTTCGGAGCTACTTCGCATAATTCTTTAAAGGCTTTTTCATCGGTCATCACGACAAATTTTGGATGAAACTCAGCGATCTGCTTAAGGACGACATCAACTGAAGAGTGCGCCGACAATGCTTCGACTGAAAAGCGGCTGCTATTATGACGGACAACGTCCAGGGTCTGGGTGCCGATACTGCCGGTCGAACCGAGAATACAAAGGCGATTTGGTGAATTAGTATTCAAAACGATGTAATTGCAACAATTTCAAAATTCTGGCGTTAATTGGTTCAATTAAACACGATAGCGACTGAAACAGTACCACCGAATACCATCATGTCATTGCGAGAAGGCAAAGCCGACGAAGCAATCTAAAATCCTTCCGAGGGTGGCCGTTCTGATTGGAATTGTGTTCTTATCGTTACTATCTATACCAGCCGCAGCCCAAACCTCCACCGATTCGATGCTGCATGTCGATTCGGTTATTCATGCCAAGCATGATACGACTAATACCGTAACAGTAGCGCCATTCAAACGGCCGCTTGCCGAGCAGCAGGGAAGTAATGTCAGTTTTACAAATACTGCAGTTCGATATTATGGCTCGCAACCTTCGTTCATCGGTAGTCTGGATGAATCCGTCGCAGCTTATGCTTTGAATCTTGGCGATCAAGGCTATGGCCGCGAATCGTTTCTCAGAACATCTCGGGTAAGCGAACCGCTTGTAGGGACATTCCTTAATGGAGTATTGCCATTAAACGATCCGATCGGTGGTGCTTCGATGCTTAATTTTTATCCGACTGAACTTGCTTCGCAAATTACGCTTTCAAGCGGCAGTCAGCTTGCCAGCGTTGATCATGGTTCGAGCGATGCTGTTAATTATTCCCTTGAGACGTTCAGAGCGCCATTACCATATTCAAGAATCCATTATACTCAGGAGCTGACTCATAGCTTCTCAAATGTCGAAGGTCTCTTTAGTGTAAACCCCTCTAATCCGCTGAATGTAACGCTTGGACTTTATCGCCGGGCTTCAGGTAGAAGCCAAGCCTTCGGCGTCACTTCGTTCAACCCTCGAAGTGACTTGTGGTGGGTTCGTTCGCAGGCAAGTTATTCTACCAAAGATATCCAGGGCTTATTCTTCTTATTATATAATTCATCGTTCACTGGACTCAATGGGGGAGGCTATGCCCCGGATTCAGTAACCGATATTTTCGATCCGAACCTTGCGCCGGTAAAATATCCCAATGCGTATCAGCATCGTACCCGCCTTGATCTCCTAGCCCAGCTTGGCCTTGGGTTATTATCCGATCGCGATCCGACTCAACTTTCGGCGTATGCTACGCTTGCTTCACGTCGATTCCTGACACTCGATTCGCTTTTCCCAAATTACTTGTCGATGCTAACGACTGCCGATCGCTATGGTGCGATCTTTCAGCAGCCGGCAGTCTTGACGCTCGGTGCCTTTTCGACCCGCGCCTTGCTTCGTGCCGATCTGCAATATCTTTCGCGTCAGAGTCCCGATTCAGGAAATAGCGTCGGCATCATCGAAAAACGCTACTCGGCAATGGCAAGCGATTCGATTTCGCTTGGCGGAGCATTTGGAATCAGCGCCGTTGGCTTTTTCCGATCGACGGTTTCGCAGTTAACTGTAGCTGGTGTTTCCCAGCCAAGCCTTGCGTTCTCGAATTTCGGACTCGAGGGGTCGGCTCGTATTAGTCGAGCATTATCGATTACCGGACAAGTAAATTATTCTCGAGACCGAGCAACGCTTTCTCCGAATCCGACAGCAACCTACGAATTGAAAAACCTCGGCTTCTTTGCCTCGTTAGCAGTACCGTTAGGAAAATCGGATAGCATTGCTATTACTGCCGGCTACCTTGATCGTACCGAGCCGGAAGGTATTGTTCTCACTCCGCTCGATGTTGCCGATTCAGTATATCAGCCGACATTCTCATCAACCGGCATTCATTCCAGCGGCATTAACGGTGCCTTGAATTTCTGGTTCGATAAATTCCGATTCTCAGCACTGGCAGAATATTTGCCGAGCATCCATCCGGTAAGCAACTACTCGAATCTGGCAGCTCTGCGAAGCAACCTTACCGAAAAGATATTCGGATCGAGCGGCCTCTACTATGAAAGCGAATTATCCGAAGGGGCGCTTCGCCTTTCGCTTGGTGCCAGAGTCCGATATTACAATCACATTACTCCAACACTTGGCTACGATCCGGCAAGTGATTATTACGTCTATCAGGGATTACCCCGTTTCGGAAACGATGCCCTCGTCGATTCCCGCTTGACTGCTCCGAAATATCTTCTCGATATTCTGGTCTCTGCATTGATCGACCAGCGGGCATATCTCAATGTCTCTTTCCTCAATATTCTTGACGAGCCCTATTTCAATACGGTCTTATACCCGCGCAATGGCTTCTCCTTTAAGATCGACGTAACCTGGGCATTTCTGAATTAGGTCAACCTGCAAAGTACCCCATATAACCCATTATATTTCAACGAACTAAGTGTGCACTCCACACTTTTCACTCCTAAAAACAGAAGAGCCGGCGTGCGGCCGGCTC
>DASTAO010000431.1:0-2497 GCA_035712525.1 Kapaibacterium sp. (SeqCode) | reverse complement strand
TCCGATCCCAAATGCACATACAGATCTCTATTCCAAACCGGGATATTTTTATAATATTGAGCATAGCGAATATGATCACAACCCAGTTCATCTTTCACATCGCTCATCAGCCGGAATTCATCGGCAGGATTTTCGATCTTCAATGTTTGCTTCAGATCGGTAAGTACTTTCATGCCAGCATCCGTCTTTACTCCTTGTGGAATAGGATTTTGACCGGTGTGCAAATTCCACATCCAGTTAACTGTACCATTAACTGCGCGAGCGATCTTCCAAACTGAGACCGGTTTATTCTGAGCGGTTGGTACCGCTGTGATCTTACCCTGTCCTATCGGAGTGTGAGTTTCTTTCGATGCGACACCGGTTGTGACATTGCCATTTCCGACTGACTGCACTCCTTTGTATTTTTGGACATACTCTTCGAGTGATTGGACAGTCGGCACCTTAGAGACATCGACATCTTTGAACGGACGCCCGCTCTTTTTTTGCTGGGCAACAGCCAGCGTCGAGGTTAGTACGAAAGCGAGTACTACAAGTCGGATAATGGGTCGCATGATAGTATGGTTATTTGCTGACGGTTATTTACTGACAGTTATTTTGTGGCCGGCACCCGCTGCCAGCGTGTAGAACACTTTTATTTCTTCCGGCGCTGAAGGATCGGAATCTCCCCAACTGACTCGATGGGTTTTCTCACCGATGGTATATTCGATCGAGTAATTCATATTACCGCTCGAAAGATAATCAAGCGCCGAAAAATTTACTTCGTCGAGATACCGAAAGAAAAAATCAACAGAGTCGGCGCTGAGCGTTGCCGAGCCTAAAACTGTATCGGGGCTCGTGAGCGAGCGCCGCTGCCAGGAGACTACTTCACCTGTGCTCTTAAAACTATATCCGGAATAATATCCGCTAAAGCCGCCACCGGCACCGATGCGGATCGTCGAAGCTTCACGAGAAGATGCAGAATGATGGCCGGAGGAACATCCGGCAGCAATAAGGCAGATAAGCAAACAGAACCGTACGATAGTAGGCATTATTATCGGTGCGTCGGAAAAGACAAAAATACAACAAAAAATACACCGGAAATCAAACTTCGACCGAATGCTGCATAATAAAAAAGGCAGGTCTTACCTGCCTTTCCTATAGTAAAATCTAAGAGTCGCTTATTGTTATGTGCGCAACTTTGCTAATCCTAAAAAGCGGAGAATGGAGATATACATCCACCCCATATCGAACTCGAACCACTTGCTCGAAAACTTTGCACTCGAAGGATGCTTATGGTGATTGTTGTGAAGTTCCTCACCACTGAGAAGAATACCGATCGGGCTAAGGTTACGGCTTTCATCTTCAACCACAAAATTGCGGTAGCCGATCGTATGGCCAAGGCCGTTAACAACACCGGCAGCCCAGAACGGTACCCAAAGAACGAGTCCGCCCCAAACAAAAACGCCCCAGTAGCTGAATAACAAGAGGCAGATGCCCAGCAGGATGAACGGACCAATGTATTTCGTCGGCTCGAAGAAGTTACGTTCGAAGAAATCATTAGGTAAGCCTTTGCCGTATTTTTCGATCGTTTCCGGATCGCGGTAGGCGCGGCGATAATATTTTACCCCAAGAAAGAGGATCTGAGCCCAGCCATGGACGACCGGCGAATGCGGATCGTGTTCGGTTTCGCAATGAGCATGATGCTTACGGTGAACCGATACCCATTGTTTGGCAGACATCCCGGTAAAGAGCCAAAGCCAAAGGCGCATCGGGAATGCGGCAACCTGATGAAAAACAAGGGCTTGGTGCGTAAGTGAGCGGTGCAGGTAAAGCGAGGTACACATGATGGTGATATGACCGGCTACGACAACCAGTATCGAAGCCCCCCACCAGGTGTGTAATAAAAAAGAAAAATCCATACGTCGTCTAAAGAATAGGCGCACTTAAACGCAGGAACGGAGGGTATGGTTTGGCAAAAGCGATAATATGCCTTATTCTGCCTGATTCTGATTCGAAAGCCGTATCATTTTCTCTTGTTCTGCTATCGTTTTTGAGAAATAGTGTCCGCCGGAGCCATCGCGTCTTGCTACGAAGTAGATCTTATCGTGATGTGCCGGATGCAGGGCCGCTATGATCGCTGCTTTGCCGGGGTTGTTGATCGGGCCGGGTGGAAGACCGACTATCTGATAGGTATTGTAGGGATTCTCTTTTAAAAGATCGTCGTGATTTACGGGGCGGTTTAATTGCAGGCCGTACCCGATCGTCGGATCGGCATCGAGTTTCATGCCGATGTTTAAGCGATTGAGATACACACCGGCGATCGTATCGCGCTCATCCGGTCGGTGCGCTTCTGCTTCGACGATAGAGGCGAAGGTAATAACTTCATAGCGAGAGAGCTTCGTCTGGTTTGTTGCTAGCAGCGAATCGGTGATGACTTCATTAAAGCGATCGATCATTCGCTTCACTAATTCCTGCGGCGTCATCATTAAAAAAAAACGGTAGGTATCAGGGAAAAGAA
>DASTAO010000430.1:0-3282 GCA_035712525.1 Kapaibacterium sp. (SeqCode) | reverse complement strand
GGATATCGGGATTAAGGAAGGCACGTTGTTTAGGATCGGTATTCTTATCTTCGCGAAAACGGGTAAGCTCTTCTTCAAAATATCTGCGCCGTTCATCGCGATTTTCCTTGCCGGCATCTCCACCGGAAGCGGGATCCTCATCGTCAAATGCAAAAGGGTCAAAATCGTCGTAGATATTCATGGGTCACAGTCGATAGGTCGTTGTCGAAAGCCTTCGGACGTTAGCTTTAAGTCGACATAAATACTAACCATCAAAGGCTACCAACATGTTTCACAAGTTGCGAACAACTTATCAACACAAATATACTACATTTTCCTGAAAATGCAACAATTATTTTTGAACAAAACAAAGACCCTCAACTCATTATAATTCAATAAATTACTAATTTTATATTCCGATAATCCCACAAACCCAGTATCTATCCAAAATCCCGACTCCCAAAACCATAATAGCCCTGTGGGCAATAAGTTGATAAAACCATCCAAAGACTGAAGAACCCATCCTCCCAGCGAATATTATCCTGTAAATCCCTAAATCCCCCCAAATCAAGGTTCAGAGGTTCTAATTAATCTGATTGTCCTCACTTCCCCAAACCCAGTCTCGATCCTCGCATAAAGCGCCTCCTCCGGAAGCAGCGTCCCATCCACAATCACCTCATGATCCCCAGCCTCAAGCGAGCGGCCATTCCCATCGCCCCAAACCTGATGCCCAAGCACATCATAAATCCCGATAGTAGTATAAGCCATCCGATTTAAATGAAAGCGAAGATGCGTTTCATTTTTGAAGGGATTGGGTGAGGAAGTAAAAGAAACAAGATAATTTCCTTCAACTGTAGTTGGCGAAGGAGTGCTTGCTTTTAGTAAGAATCCCAAACCAAGTGAATCGAGAGGTGGGAGGTGATTAACGTCGTAGCCAGCTTGTACGTCATATACACTATCATTAGCATATTCTTTATCGTCCCCACTTCCCCAGCACTCAGGATGGTGAGCCCGCATGTAATTCTTGACTGCCAAATGGCCAAGGTATGCATTTTTTCCAAACTGAAATGTAGTAGAAATTGAATTCATGCATTCACAGAAATATAATGGTTGATTCATATTTAAATATAAAACTGAAATAAGCCAGTCACGATATGGCAGAAACCGATTTGTATCGGCACTCATAAATTGAACTGCACCATTCATACTTCCAAAAACTGAATACGAAAAATTATCAAAAGCACACCGTTCAATATACATCCGAAGAGTATCATATTGCAATTTAGCTGTCATCTCGTCAGTTGGATGAATGCCAGCCCATTGTTTTAACCACTTGCAGGTATCCGGCCAATCGCTCGGAGCCTTTTCAGAAAGAGAGGCTATAAATTTAGTATTTGTTGGTGATGATAAAGAATCAGAATGGAGAGAAAGCAGGATAGGTAAAACTATCCACAGTGTCTTCTTAAATCTTATTAATCCCTGAAATCCCATAAAATCAAGGTTCAGACGACCTTTCCGTCGGCGTGGCGGGATTTGAACCCACGACCCCTACTACCCCAAAGTAGTGCGCTACCAGGCTGCGCTACACGCCGTTACTTGTACCTAATCAACGAGTTGCAAACGAGTTGCAACTGATGACCGTTCCGATTTGAACTCCATAACCCGTTTATTGTTTTTTTACTACTATCGCAACTCAACAACTAATACCGCCGCTAATTCAATCAACGTCCTCCGGCCTATACTGCCAGCAGGGCGATTTCTATATCGATCCCCACGCCCCCGTCGCCAGGGCGATCATCACGCACGCCCATACCGATCATGCCCGCCCCGGAATGAAGTCCTATCTGACCTCAAAATCCGGCGCCCCGCTCGTGAGGCTTCGCGTCGGAATGAGAGCCATGATCGAGACACTCGAGTTCGGATCGCAGATCAATATCAATGGCGTAACCGTAAGCCTACATCCCGCCGGACATATACTTGGCTCAGCACAAGTCAGAGTTGAATATAACGGAGAGGTCTGGGTAGTCAGCGGCGATTACAAACTCGAACCTGAGCCAACATGCGAGACCTTCGAATCTGTCAAATGCCACACCTTCATAACAGAATCCACATTCGGCAGACCAACCTATAAATGGCGGCCTCAACAAGAGATCTTCAACCGCATTAACGACTGGTGGAGCTTGAATAAACTCTGGGGTAACGCCAGCGTGATAAATGCCTATTCACTCGGAAAGGCACAGCGGCTGCTTGCCGGAGTAGATAAAGCGATCGGCCCTGTCTATATCTATCACACCATCGAAGATTATCTCCCCCATTATCGCAAAGCCGGCGTAGTCTTTCCGGAAATGAAAGTGCTCTCTGCTGAGTCGATGAATCAGATCATCGAAGAAACACCGCTCATTGTCGCGCCGCCGAACATGAAAATATTCGATGGCATCGATAGTTCAAAACTATCGACTGGCTTTGCCTCTGGCTGGATGTCTCGCGGTGGAAAGAACAGCACTGTGTACGACATCGGCTTTCCCCTTTCCGATCATGCCGATTGGGACGGACTCCTAACAGCGATCAAACAGACAGAAGCAACGCGAGTCTTTGTAATGCACGGTTTTACGAAAACACTAGCAACACATCTCTGTGAGATCGGGTACGATGCTCACGAACTGGTATTTCCGCCTTCAGCAACAGGCCGAAGCTGGTGACCGCCTTCAGGTTACGGGAACAGATACCCTATAAAGAGCATTTTGAACTCATTCATTTACAATTCTTACTATGGGAAATTTAGTGTTGCTCACCACCGTATCGAATGAGATCGAAGCCGAGATCATCAAACAAAAGCTTGCCGAAGCCGGCATCGAATCTATGATGGAAGCTGCCGATACCGATAGCATGTTACCCTCGCTCGATTATTCTCGCGGGGTTGGCTTATACGTCGAAGAAGAAGATTTCGAAGTAGCGCAAGGCATGATCGGCAGCGGCGAAGACGATCTTGACGACGATATGGAGATCGGCGTCGGAGACTGAAAAAAGGTGAAAGGGAAAAGGAGAAAGGTGAAAATAATATTTCCTCTTTCTCCTTTCTTCTTTCTCCTTTCGCCTTTCCCCCTTCCCTCTTTCTTCTTTCCCCTTTCGCCTTTACCTCTTCCATTTCCCCGAACCTCCTGCCTGCCTTATTCGTTTAATCCGCGCTCACTTTTATTTTATTAGTATCGATGAAAAAAATTACCGTAATTGGCGCCGGAAATGTCGGCGCAACAACTGCTCAACGCATTGCCGATAAAGAGCTTGCCGAAAATGTAGTCTTAG
>DASTAO010000429.1:0-8278 GCA_035712525.1 Kapaibacterium sp. (SeqCode) | reverse complement strand
GCAAGTCACTCGATATGTTCGAATCTGCTCCCGTTCATGGCACCGATACTCGCCTGACCGGTTCTAACGATTATGCGGCAACTGCTGGATCGGAGATCGTAGTGATAACCGCTGGTCTCGCCCGTAAGCCAGGCATGAGCCGCGACGATTTGTTGGCAAAGAATGCTGAGATCGTCGGTGGTTGCGCTGAAGCAGCATTCAAGCAGAGCCCGAATGCCATCTTCATTATCGTCTCGAATCCTCTCGACGTAATGACCTATGTCGCCTTAAAGAAGACAGGGCTTCCGCGTAATAAAGTCATCGGTATGGCAGGCGTTCTCGATAGCGCCCGTTTCCGCAGCTTCATCGCAATGGAATTAGATGTATCGGTTCAGGACGTCACCGCCTTCGTTCTTGGCGGCCATGGCGATTCGATGGTACCACTTGCTCGCTACTCAACGGTTGCCGGTATTCCGCTTCCAGAGCTTATTAAGAAAGAGCGTCTCGACCAGATTATTCAGCGTACCCGCGATGGCGGCATCGAGATCGTTAATTTCCTCAAGACCGGTAGCGCTTATTATGCTCCGGGCTCGAGCACAGCCCAGATGGTCGAATCGATTGCTCGCAACAAAAAGCGTATTCTCCCCTGCGCCGTATGGCTCGATGGTGAATACGGCTTGAAGGATACCGTCGTTGGCGTGCCGGTAAAGCTCGGCACCAATGGTATCGAAGAGATCATTCAGATCAAGCTAACCGATGAAGAAGCTGCCGAACTCAAGAAAAGCTCGGACGATGTAAAAGAAAACATCGCGAAAGTAAAGTTATAATCTACCATCAGGAGATTCAGAAAGGGGCAATACTGCCCCTTTTTTTTTTAATGAAACAATAAAACCACTGTATTGTCATTCTGAGTAAAGCGAAAAATCTGAGTTATAATCAATTGCAATCTGACGTTCTTCGCTTCACTCAGAAAAGCCATTATATATTTTCTGTAACTTTTTTTTCTAAAAGTAGTTATTTCCTATATGAAGAATTTTTTTTTCCTACTTTTAGCTGCGGTAGTACTCACAGTCGCTGTTTCGTCATGTAGTTCGAGCAGTACTGAAACACCCCCGACAACCTACACACCGACACCGGTACATTTTCAGCAAGGGAAGATCGCACGTTATGATTTATATCTGATTGATACCCCTTCGTCAGATGGCAGCAATATTGACCATTTTGTACCCGATTCAACAAAGTACAACCTTGAAGAGCAGGTAGTTGATACAGCTTTTGCTTTCCCCTTAGGAATCAAGGCCACAAAAACTGTATTTGCCTCAACTCCTCCTGATACAAGCTATTATTATCAGGATAAGGATGGCAATCTTTTTCGATACAACTATGGTTTTAACACTCTAAATAATTTTAAGGATCTTATACTAGCGCTCGGAAGTCCAGTAGATGTTGGCTGGGTACTGATTGCAAAGCCAGGTGCTCCGTCAGGAACAACTTGGTTGGCAAAAAAAGATTCTATGCGTACCGGTGGTTTTGGTATACTTTACCTTGGGACCATGCGACCGCGTTAGCTGATACTACTTTTACAGTTTCGGACGGACAGAATGCAAATATAAAAATAACATCGACGCATACTCGACACATTGTGAGAGGATATACTACCAACGGAGAAATAGGGACAATTACTGTTGATAATTATTTCTCACCTGAGTTAGGAATGACGATGATGGATTTTTTCCATTCCTCAAATATAACTGCATTAAATTTGAAAGCTCGAGGTTCCCAAAAGGTAATGACCCTCTATAAACCTTAGGGATAGTTGTTCATTAGTCGCTTCGACAAATCTGTTTGTAATATACTTTGAGGATCATATTGTTCTTTCAAAGCTTTTAACTTAGCAAGTGTTTCTTCCCCAAGAAAGCGCTTAAAATCTTGAGGGCGAAGCGTAGCATCTTTGGCAAAATAGAACCTGCCGCCCGCTTCAATAACGATCTCATTCATTTTCGAGCAAAGCTCCCAAAGCCGGTTATGATTCTTGGCAGTGACCTTATAATCGAGAGCGAGTGAGTATCCATCGACCGCATGGGAGATCAAAAAAGTATCCGGCCGGTGCCGCTTGAATACTCCAAGATATGGTACGATGCCACATTCCTGCGATAATTGTATCTGCTTTGTAAAGACTTCCTCAGCACGTTCCTTGGGCACAAACGATTGATACTGGATCAACCCCCCTTTGCCATATGAGCGTTTCCAACCTGGAACATAGTCAAGTAAAAAAGCAAACTCGGCGTGCGACTGCTCGTAAATAGTCTTACCAATTACCGGAAGTTTAGTCGCCAAAAAACGCAGTGAATTAATGAGCCGCATTCCAACATTATTCGAAAACGGCCGCATCAATAACCATACGATCGACTTCGGAATAAACCCGAGGATCGTATCAGGAAGTAATTGCCGCTCAACCCGCAGTGTCTGTTTCGGAAAATGATCTTCATCAGGATTATAGTAATTCGCCTGATGCACGATGGAGCGGCCTAATTTCTTCCCGGTCGAAAAGCAATCCGTCCAGCCCACTAAATAATCGCTTTCAGGAATATGCTTATTAAATATCTCAAATTGCCCGTGCAGGTTCTGCGAAGTATAAGCTTTCACATGAAGCAGGCCGGAATAGACCTTCTTCATCTGCATTGTCACTCGAATGAAGCAGCCCAGAATGCCGAAGCTCGAAATACAGCTATAAAATAATTCCGGTTCTGTAAAGGGCGTGATATGTTTCACCTCTCCATTCGGAAAGAACATATCGAAAGAAAGCACATGATCCCCGATCGGTCCTACCTTAAAATTATTCTTACCGTGAATGTTCATCCCCAAACATCCACCAATCGTTGGAAACATCGTCCCAGATACAACCGGCGGCCACCAGCCATCTTCGATGCAGTATTTCCATAACTGCTCGATCGTCACGCCCGGCTCCATCGTAATGATACCGCTATGCGGATCCCATTCGAGAATGCGGTTCATGCGTGAAAGATCGAGAATGATATGCTCTGCTCCACTCGAAGCATCGCCATAACTTCTGCCCGAACCACGGAAGGTTACTTTACGGCCAGTCTCTCGCGCTAACTGAAATACTTCCTGAATTCCTTCAAGCGTTGTCGGCCGGTACACATAGCCGAAACTCGCAACAGCTCCGCCCCAGCCTTCGACCTTCTCTAAACGGTCAACGGGTAATACTGCCATTTAGAAGGATAACCTGCGGAAAATAAATGAAGGGATCGAATGAAGGACAAAGGACATGATGCGCCACTTCCACGGCACATACTTTACAACAGCACCACGGCGGGCAGCTTTCACGATTTGCCGTGCCGCTTCTTCCGGAGTGATCATCCAAAGCCTGTTCGGAGACTTCTTCCCCATTTCAGTTTCGATAAGTCCAGGTTTGATTGTCACCACATTCACGCCTCGACGCGATAACCTATTGCGTAATGATTCAAGATACGTCGCAATGGCAGCCTTCGAAGTATGGTACGGAGGATTAACAATTCTGCCCCGCTCACCAGCAATACTGGAGATGCCAACGATCGTCCCCTCTTCAACCGACGTAAAGCGCTTAGCCGCTTCATCAAGCCAAGCCATCGCACCAAGGAGATTTACTTCGATAATATGTTTATCTTTCTCAAAATTATATTCGTCAAGCTTGACGTCCGGCATCACGCCGGCATTATAAATGATCACATCAAGCCCGCCAATATCCTTGGTGATCTGCTGAAATAACTCCGGTACCTCGGCGTAATTCGTTACATCGTGGTGATAGGTCGGAAAATATTTCGCCTGGCCTAATGTCTTCGCTTTTTCGGCGACGGCTTTCATCGCAGCATCATTACGTGATACTAACGCAACCGAAATATCATGACGCGCTAATTCATAGACGAGCGCTTCCCCGATACCCTGTGACGATCCGACAACAACCGCTTGTTTCCACTTCCTTAGCATTGGGCTTCTAAACAGCTTTTTTATTCATAGTGTTGCGGTTGCACACGCGAAACTTAGGTCAAAAATTCAAAAGGGTTTGGAATTTCCAAACCCTCTTGAGCTAAGATTGAAAAATGAACTTAGAATCTGAAGTGAGCGAAAGCCTTATTGGCTTCAGCCATACGATGGGTGTCATCGCGCTTCTTGATCGTAGTGCCTTCGTTGTTGCTCGCAGCAAGTAACTCGGCAGCTAAGCGCTGTGCCATCGACTTTTCTCCTCTGGCGCGGCTATAACCGATCAACCAGCGGAATGCAAGTGCCGTACGGCGCTCCGGACGAACTTCCGTCGGAACCTGATACGTAGCACCACCGACGCGGCGTGAGCGAACCTCAACCGTCGGAGCTGCATTCGAAACTGCTTTCTTTAAAACTTCGAGACCATTTTGGCCGGTCTTTTCGGCCATGATATCGATGGCATCATAGACGATGCGCTGAGCGACAGCCTTCTTGCCATCGAACATTAAAAAGTTTGTAAACTGAGCGACGAGGATATCACCGTATTTCGGATCCGGTACGCGCTGTCTTTTTACCGCTTGTTTTCTTCTCATTGGTTATGTTTAGTTCTTGATTTTGAACGAGCAGGTTTTCCCTGCCACCATCTGTTGCAACGCAACAGACTCCATTATTACAGTTTAATTATTTCGGCTTCTTAGCACCGTACTTCGAACGCGCCTGCTTGCGGTTCTGAACGCCCTGCGTATCGAGAGTACCACGAATGATGTGGTAACGAACGCCAGGAAGATCCTTCACACGACCACCGCGGATCATGACGATCGAGTGCTCCTGAAGGTTATGTCCTTCGCCCGGGATGTAGGCTGTAACTTCGATGCCGCTCGTCAACTTGACACGAGCTACTTTACGAAGCGCTGAATTCGGCTTTTTCGGTGTGGTTGTGTACACACGGGTACAGACACCGCGGCGTTGCGGTGAATTCTTCAAAGCCGGCGACTTGCTCTTGAACAGCAGCTCTTCGCGACCCAGTCGTACTAACTGATTGATCGTTGGCATC
The DNA here is from genome assembly GCA_035712525.1 of Kapaibacterium sp. (SeqCode). Classification (GTDB taxonomy): domain Bacteria; phylum Bacteroidota; class Ignavibacteria; order Palsa-1295; family Palsa-1295; genus JAFDZW01. The sequence goes on along the minus strand of DASTAO010000429.1, from coordinate 3,264 downwards.
GGTTATTAATTTCCCTTGTAAAAGTATAAAAATTTAGCAGGGTGTAAACGTGACTCCCCCCATTCCAGTTTCCTTATTCTAGGGCTTATACTACCCTATTTACCATTGTCATTCCGTCCAAAGCGAAGTCGCAGAGGCGTCTTCGCGAGGATTCCGAGCTTTAGCGGCTCAACTTCCGAAATGGTATTGTCGAGGTGCCTAAGCTGCAAAGTCGGTCTGGAAGTCATTATAAACAATCATTTTAATTGTGCACCACACACGTAATTAGTGTACTCAAGAATTTCATCCTTCATCCCTCAGCCTTTATCCTTTCTCAAACGGTGCTCATATTACCACCTACAAATATACGACATTTTTTCGCTATCTCCAAAGAATATTTATATACTTTTCACTTTTGTTTTCCACAAGTTACCAACGTTCAATCCTTCAAAAAGGACTGCGTTACCGTCTGGGTTGCCGTTCGGATTCTGAGTACATATAACCCCGAAGGCAACTCTTTCACTAAAACCGGCAAAGAACTATTCCCTTGCTTCAGGACGATCTTCTGCGAAAAGCATACCTGACCTAAGGCATTAACGCAATCGACTTCAGCATCCTGCATTATGGCAGAATTTACTGATATTGAAATATGATCGTTTGCCGGGTTAGGATAGATAGACGAGATCGATGCTGATAGTTTTCCATCAATCAGACCTCTGATAAGACTATCACCACATCTATCAAGAAAGGTAATGCGCAACGAATCGGCATTTGTCAGAGCATCGATCATACAGGGTCGCTGCGGAACATCCTGATTGAAAGCAACTTCATCAAGCGCGACCGTTCCGGATGTTTCGGTGGAGAGATATGTCTGGAAAGAAACCTTAAGCATTTCCGAACCCGGTGATGGATCGGCAAGATCAATATGACGCAAAATAATCTTTACTGATGTATCAGTGCATTCCTTTCGAATGATGGCCCATCCTGAGGATGGTGTTTCATTCAAGAATCTGAGAGCCTTTGAATACTGAAGAGTAAGAGAAATAGAATCGATCGGCTCGTAATATTTTTCATTAGGATAATAAAAACTCATATCTGCAACATCGCCAGTAAACAATTGAAGTTCACGGGATGAGTTATTAAGTTCAAATTGAATTCGGGGGCTATTTGGTTTTCCAGTTGGATTATTCCATAACCATCTGTCTGTATCATTATTTACCGATTCATAACTTTCTTCAGCCCATAAACCTGAAGTTTGGGTATAAATAAATCTTAAACAGACTCCAGCAGCCCCCCCATGTGGGCCACAAATTGACTCCCATGATTGGCCTTCGTCACTGGACTTAATAAATCCTTGCACATCAACGAAATTACTTCCATTACTAATTTGTAAAAAAATATTAATGCCATCAGTAGCCACACAGGGAGTAAGTCCATGAGAAAATGAGAAAACTCTTTTTGGAGCATTTCCAAAAGTATCAATTACATATAATCCACTTGTATATGGGTAACGTTTTCCAGAATAGATGCTGTCATAGGCAATAAATATCTTATCGTGAAGAACGACCGGCTGAAATGATTCAATGGAATCAGTCATTGGTGGCAGTGGCTGCCAAGTATATCCCCCATCAATTGTAATATGAAAGGGTTGATAAAAATAATTTTCAAATATATGAGTTACAGCAACCCCATGCAGAGAATCAATAAAGGCCATCCCTGTAAGATGGTTAATTGATGGACTAGTCATCCCTAACCAATTTATCCCAAAGTTTTGGGATACTTTACTTACACTATTTTCTCCTAAAAAAAGTAATTTTGTATATGGATGATAATAGACAATACTTCCTCTTCCGGCAGGTGTCTGGTTCTCAACAGGGCTCCAATTATTACCTCCATCAACAGTCTTAAAACAGGGAGAATCTCCAAATTCACAAGTTAACCATCCTACCAGACCATCTTTAAAACAAATTGAAGTTATTCTTAGATTATTATTGGGTAGTTGAAATACTACTTTCCAAGATTTACCATAATCTGTAGACTTCCATAATTCTGCACCAGTTGTAACCCCTGAAGCATTTTGCGTACCAACGAAAAGGTTAGAAGCGCAACCAGGGACATCAGCAACGCATATAAAATCGTTACCATTTGGATCAGCTCGAAGAACTTTTCGCCATTGACAAAAGCAGCTTGCAGAAAACAAATTAATTAAAAAGAAAGCAATGAAGCAGAGAGTTAAACTCTCTCTCTCTAAAAATTCATTAAATAGATTATTTACCACTCTCTGCTTCATTTGAATAAGATCAACGACCTGTTACATGGAACATGAATGAGTTATCCTTATCATGGCAATCTTGATCCTTTATATGTATATCAAATTGGCATGAAGGGATTAATGTATTTTTGTTTTCAACCTGAATATGGTAACACCCACCTCCATCAATATTGCCATTCATATACAACGTAGCTGTAACAGAAATATTTGTTAAAGTAAGACTCGCTCCTGTTGTCGGATCCAGAACATTCATAGTTACTCGGTAAATTCCTGTATTGACTCTGGTAACGGTACACCCAAATGTACTAAAACTGAAAACTGGTCCCACATTATTAGTTTGAATGCATTCACCCCAGGCTTCAACTGTATTATCCCTATACGTTCCACCTTGAACACCAGTTGAATTGTTACCGGCAACTTCAAATACTGTTGAATGTCCACTTTGAGATATTTCAAAAGCATTTGATCGTGCGCCTTCACTTACACCATTTCCAACCACAAATAATCGATCCGTAGCGATTGGGAGATTAATAGTTAATGACGTATTATTGAGGCGCTTTATTTCTGTATTATACAATCCTATAACGGTTTGCCAGTCGTAAGCTTTCAATCCGAGACCACCCGGTATTGTACCAAACGCACCAAATGCTCGGTTTTGCATACCACCACCTATTACACCAAAGTGGCCACATAAAGTATCAAAAAAGCCACCTCCTATCGTTCCATATACCGGCATATTATAACCTACGGGCAAAATGGCAATCTCAGAAGTTGGGTGTTTTGTTATTAAATTGCTCTGGCCGCCAAGAATTGACCCATAGGCAGCCTCATTATTATTGGTATGGGTTCTTCCATCAATCGCATCTACAAGATTTCCTGCGCCACCACCGATAGTACCTCCAAATGCTAATACGGTATTGCTTTCTCCACCTGCAATTGTAGTGACAGTATCATGAATATAATTGCCACAGCCTGCACCGATGAATGCATAATTTGATTCTTTTTTAATGATA
>DASTAO010000428.1:0-2336 GCA_035712525.1 Kapaibacterium sp. (SeqCode) | reverse complement strand
ACTCGATACCAAGTTTATCACCCATGAGGGATTGAACGGCATCCGTATTCATGTATTGGAAATATGGTGCTTGCGCATCGAAACAATAATAGAGTCCGAAGGTCGAAGTAATGAATGCTTTCTTACCGGCATTTAATAAAGCATTGATTGTTGGAACAACGGCTGGTGGAGCTCCATTAAGATTTTCATAATCAAAGAAATTAACATTTGGGAAAATACCAACATCAAATTGACTTGCCGGATATGCTTCCATGGCGCCTGCATCCAAAGGCAAAACAGCATAATCTGCCGTATATGCGCCGCCCATGTGCTTTTCCATAAAGCCATCGCTTCCGTAGGAAACATATTTAGTTCCTGCCGAAAGGGCATTAACAACGAGCATAGATTGATGTCCTGTAAAACCGTCGGCAACCGGCATTGCTAAGACAGTAACCGATGCATAGCCAGCATTTGCTGGAGCGGTATACTTTAACGTAGCAGTGGCCGTTTGACCAGCAGGTATATCAACACTAGTTGGGCTGATCGATGCCTCCCAACCCGTAGGCAGGGCAGTATTGTTCTCATCAATTGCAAGGTTAACTTTGGCAGCGGCATTACTTGTATTTGTTAAGGTGATTTCTTGCGTCGTTTCGCCACTACGAGTTGCAGTAATATAATTTTTTGAAGACGTAGCCGGAACAGCAAGTCCCTTTAGGTTCGTGACTTTTACTTCATCGACATTCAAGATCTCGTTAAGTTTCAAATTCGCACCGCTAGATGCCTTTTTATATCTGAAAGCAAGGCCGATCAAATGAGCATCATCCGCCTTGATATCATTAGGTAATGTATAGGTAAAGGTCTGAGAGTATGTCATACCTTTAACTGCAGTGGCTGGGATAACACCAGCAACACCAGCAATACTACCTAACACAGCCCTTACTACATGCTGATGCTTGTAATTCGGAACCACAGCCGGAAGATCGAAGAATGGGTTATCAGAATAAGAGGGGTTGCCTGTCAAATAATTATGTTGGTCCCATGTAGTACCAGCTGGTCCAGACACATCATTCTCAGTAATGTACATGTTAATGCGGAAATCACCCGTTGTATCCATGTTAAACTTCGCATTGACGGTACCACTAACAATACGAGTTGTCGGATCGAAAGTAACATTTGTGACAGTCACATCTGCAACGGAAGCCTCATTTACAAGAGCATCAACTTCATCTGGCCAATTATTGGGATCGATGCTAAGCTTCGATCCGTAAACTCGACGCTCTAACCAACCATCAGGATATCCAGTAATCGCACTGAGAAGTCTTCCTGCTTCAATAGAATCCCCAGCAGGAGTAATCATTGGGTCGCCATTGTGGAATGAAGCAACAATAAACTTTCCGGGATATTGCTCTTCAAGCTGTTGGATAGCCCAAATACCGCGAGGGCACCAACCGCACCAGCTCCCGGTGAATTCTTCGAGTAATACTTTCTTAGTTTGGGCATTGGCAGCACTTGCCGCAAAACCCAACACAAGTAATACAAATAGTAACAGACGTTTCATAAGATGTACGAAATATGGTGAAAACAATTTGGTTAATAAACCTTGTCGAGGGGCAAAAGAGAGATGTATCCTATCCCCAAGTCCCAAATATAACCCTTTTTGTAGGTGAAAGTTGCATGGATTTAACCCCTATTTACGGGTATAAATCAAGTATGGCAATAATTAGATCATTTCACAAATTTGATCTCAACCCGACGGTTTTGCGCCCTCCCTTCATCAGTGTCGTTGGGAGCGATCGGTACTGTCTCAGCATATCCTTTGGCCGTAAGTGTTGCAGCGTTACAGCCTTGTGAAACAAGGTAATCAACCACAGCCTGGGTGCGCTTTTTGGAAAGATCCAGATTATATTGGTGGGTACCTTTATTATCGGTATGTCCGCCAACTTCAGTCTTCACATCCGGATTTTTCTTTAGAATATCGACAAGACGATTAAGCTCTGGGTAGGATTCCGGTTTGAGCGTAGCTTTATCAAAATCAAAGAAGATATTATTTAAGCGAACAGCGATCTCTTTTTCGCGCATCGACTGGATCGAGACTAAGACAATATTCTCAGTATGGGTCATCGCTTCAGTCTTGCCACGAAGATCGACGCTCTTTGAAACTGGATAATAGCCCGGTTTATCGGCGAAGTAGCCATAATTTTTGTTTAAAGGCAACGTTACGACGTAATCACCATGAGCTGGATCGCTTGATAATTCCCCGACATTCTTGCCACTCTCCAGATCTTCCCATTTGATTGATGCTGAAAGTGGCTTGCCATTCTCATCGGTAACCACGCCATTAATGACAGCAACTGCTG
>DASTAO010000427.1:0-2547 GCA_035712525.1 Kapaibacterium sp. (SeqCode) | reverse complement strand
AAATCCATTTGATTCCGGTCTCGATCTGCTTACGAGAACCGAGATCATCGACCACATCATCTACAAATTCAACGAGTTCGTTTATCAGATCGACCTCGTCGCGCTCATCTTCTTTACCAAAATCGACCAATTTTCCCCGGATACCATATCGTGAAGCCCGCCATTTATTTTCCATGATAAGCGCCCGGCGATATTGGCGGTATCCTAAATTCTTAGCCCGAAGCTTATAGAGCTTTGCGGCGATCGCCTGCATCAGCGCAGCAAGTGTGATAGTCTCTTCCATGCGAAGCGGTATATCGCAAACCCTGACTTCCAGAGTCGGAAAGACCGGGTGCGGACGAATATCCCACCAGATCTTTTTACCGGTATCGATGCAACCGGTTTTGATTAGCAGCTTTACAAAATTGTCAAACTCGCTATAATCGGCATAGGAATCTGGAATATTAGTGCGAGGATAACGATCGAATACTTTTGAGCGAAAACTCTTTAAGCCTGTATTCGAACCAAGCCAGAACGGAGAGTTCGTGCTAAGCGCGAGCAAGTGCGGCAGAAAATACCTAAACTCATTCATGATCTGGATCTGAAGATCACGATCTTCGATACCGATATGCACATGAAGCCCGAAGATAAGATTCGCTCTTGCGATAAGCTGCATTTCTTCGATGAGCCGATCGTAGTGATCGTTCGGTGTTATTTTCTGGTCGCGCCAATCGGCAAACGGATGAGTACCGGCAGCAGCGATGCGCAAGCCTTGCGCTTCAGCCAGTTCTTTAAGGAATGTTCGAAGCCCCTTCACTTCGCGCGCTGCATCTTCTGCAGTCTGGCAAATACCCGTGCCAACTTCAGCCACCGATTGATGAATTTCAGGCTTAACGCGCTCGGCAAGTATCGTTTTATTATCCTCGATGATCTGGAGGATGTGCGATTTCAGGTCGCGGGTGACTGGATCGATCAGTTGAAATTCTTCTTCAATCCCGATAGTGAGAGCTGGGGCTTTTGGCATGGGTAGTCGTAGTTTTTAACGAAGTTACGAAGAGATGCTACAAACAACCAAAAAAGAACGGTACGGATTCGTACTAGTTACCGAATAGAACGATTTACTTCGTCGAGTATTGTAGCAATTGCGGGGCTGTCGATCAATTCAGGCATTGGTTTCGGAGCAGCCGGTTCTGCACTATGCTCTTGTAATGCCAGCTCATACCATTTTGTATCGTGCCACTTACCATGCTTATAGCCGATATTTTTGAAGCGACCTAATTCGGTAAAGCCAACTGCTTCGTGAAGCTTATTGCTGTTTTCATTCGGCTGGGTAACACCACCATAAATATTTACATACCCCTGGGCTTTCAAAAGAGCAAAAAGTGCTTGATAGAGCTTTTTTCCAATGCCCCTTCCATGTGCACCTTCTTTTACATAAATTGCCGATTCTGCCGACCAATCGTATGCTTCCCGTGCACGATGCCTGCATCCGTATGCATAGCCAAGTACCTCTCCATTTTCCTCATAAACGATCCATGGATACTGGGCAGTGATCGTTTCGACTCTATGGACAAACTCTTCAGGTGTTGGTTCCGCTACTTCAAAGGTGATGGAAGTATTGCGGACGTAGGGAAGGTAGATCAACCGAACAGCTTCGGCATCGGCAAGAGTAATAAAACGAATGGTGAAATTTGTCATGCCACGATACTACGCACAACTAACATAAATGTTATTTAGTACGACAAATTCTTAATCCGTCTCGTGCGGACTAAGAGTCCGCACCACTACCTGATAATTTTACGCTAAGATCATCTCTCTCCAAGACTGATCTTTCTTCGCCACGGGTTTCTTTTTCTTGGCGACCTTCTTTGCTTCTTCTATCAGGAATTTTGCCGAATGCTCTAATATCCAGGCAAAATTTTCTTCGCCGACCGATGTACGTTCGGCATCCGGAGCAGGATTGGTAAAATCGATCGCATAGGGAATGCCATCTTTTACCGCGAACTCAATCGTATTAAAATCATACCCAAGCGTTTCGCAGATCTTGAAGCACGCTGCTTCCATCTCGATGCGAAGCTTCTTTGATGCTTCGAAGCCGGCGGCGTAGCGCAAGTGATGCGGATTACGCGGTTCATACGGCATGATGTGAATGTATTTCTTACCGAGGCAGTAGCAGCGATAGTATTCATCGAACTCGATATTCTCCTGCAAGGTCATTACAAGAGTATCGGTCTCATCGTAGGCTGCAAAGAATTCTTCCGGATTGTTAACTTTGTAAACAGACTTCCAACCACCACCTGAGTGTGGTTTAAAATAGGCCGGGAAGCCGATGTAGTTAAACAACTCTTCGAAGGAGAGCGGAAACATCAAATTGCGGAAGGAATTGCCTTTCGTGTCCGGTGGCATGTTCTTGCTCGGCACCAGTGCTGTCTTGGGGACATGTATACCTGCTTTTGCGGCAATGGCATACGAGAAGAACTTCTCGTCGGCATTCATCCAGAATGGGTTATTAACAACCTTCGTCCCGCTGAGCATCATATTCTTGAGCACAGCACGGTAGAACGGCAC
>DASTAO010000426.1:0-6549 GCA_035712525.1 Kapaibacterium sp. (SeqCode) | reverse complement strand
TGAAAGCATTTGTATTTCCGGGACAGGGATCGCAGTACGTCGGCATGGCAAAGGAATTTGCTGATGCTGCACCGGGTGCGCGGGTGATGCTCGAGGAAGCGGACGACCTGTTGCATGTGCATCTTTCGAAGACGATGCTCGAAGGTCCGGAAGAACTGCTAAAGCAGACGGACTATACTCAGCCGGCGATCTTTTTGCATTCGATGATCGCCTATCAGTTTTCGAATCTTGAAGAGCGGCCTGCTGCTGTTGCCGGGCACTCGCTTGGAGAATTTTCTGCACTTTGTGTTGCCGAAGCGTTTTCGTTTGAAGATGCTTTGAAGCTTGTGCATCTTCGTGGTACGCTAATGGCTGAAGCAGGGAAGCGCAAGCCGGGTACAATGGCTGCGATTATCGGGATGGAAGAGAAGGTACTTCGCGATCTTTGCGAAAGTGTTGAGACGGAAACCGATCATATCGTTCGTCCGGCGAATTTTAATTCACCAGGACAGATCGTTATCAGCGGTTCGGTCGATGGTGTTCACGAAACAATGCGTCGCGCAAAACTTGCCGGAATCAGGATCGTAAAAGAACTTCCGGTATCAGGTGCGTTTCATTCGCCGTTGATGCAATATGCTGCCGATGGATTGAAAGAAGCGCTTGATTCGACAGAAATTGTCGTTCCGAGTGTACCGGTGTATGCGAATGTTACTGCGGAGCTGCATGGAGATGTCGCTAGCATTCGTCAGCGATTAGTTGAACAGCTTACATCACCAGTGCTTTGGGAGCAATCGGTTCGTAGCATGAATCGTGATGGCATTAAGGAGTTTGTTGAGATTGGGCCGGGTAAGGTTCTTCAGGGACTTATTACTCGTACGGTTTCAGATGCTATTGTATCAGGAATAGAAAAACCAACTGCCAGCGATTAATATGACAGATCATTTAGGGGATAATCACCACATTCCTGCTACCGATCGGTTCTTGCCGTTTACGGTAAAGAACGGCCTGAAGATCGATGAGACGATCTTTACACAGGGGTTTGTCGATTATTGCAATATCGATAAATGTGGCGGCGGCTGCTGCCATTCAGGTGTCTATACCGATACGCATGAATATGAGCGCATCTTAAACCATAAAGATAAGATCGCTGCAGTAATGGACGAGACTCAGGATACCGATCCGGCGCATTGGTTTGATGGGGAATGGATCGACGATACCGATTTCCCGAGCGGACGTGCTACCGGCACTGCTGTTCATGATCGCGATGGTGGCATTTCAGGATTTACCGAAGGCTGTGTGTTTTTAGATAAACGCCATTTCTGCTCTATTCAGGTAGCAGCAGCTCAGGAAGGATTACATCGTTGGGACTGGAAGCCAGATTATTGTATTCTGTTTCCGGTGACGGTTGTCGAGGGTACGATCACTTATGACGACTCTCATTCAGTCGATCTGAACTATTGCGGCCCCGATGGGAAAGCAAACTATGTGCACTCAGTCTTCGAGGCAATGAAAGAAGAACTTCAGCATTTCCTTGGAACTGACGATTTTAATAAACTTAACGATTTCTATTTGGCAAATAAGGACCGCTTTGATACGGAACGCTTGAAGAATTCGTTGGTGCAGATCAAAGTATAACCTGATGGATTTTACCGGACAATCAGTTATCGTAACAGGTGCTTCCCGTGGTATCGGGAAGGCGATCGCCATTGCTTTTGCTAAAGCTGGTGCCGATGTTGCCTTTACCTATGCTTCTAATGAAGCAGCGGCGAATGAGGTAAAGCAGGAGATCGAAGGTTTTGGTAGGAAGGCACTTGCTATTAAAGCTGATGCTGCTTCGGCCTATGCGGCTACGATGGTAATAGACGAGACCATCAAAGCATTTGGTAAGATCGACGTACTTATTAATAATGCCGGTGTCACCAAGGATACCTTATTAATGAGGATGAGCGAATCCGATTGGGACACCGTGCTTGATACGAATTTGAAAGGCGTTTTTCTCCTGACTAAGGCAGCGATTCGTCCGATGATGTCGGCAAAAAAGGGGAAGATAATCACTATCTCCAGTGTTGTGGGACTTGTCGGAAATCCGGGGCAGGCAAATTATTGCGCCTCGAAAGCTGGTGTGATAGGATTTTCGAAATCTCTTGCAAAAGAGGTCGGTTCAAGGGGCATAACGGTTAATGTGATCGCCCCTGGCTATATCGAAACCGATATGACCGGCAAGCTAAACGAAGAGCAAACCAAAGCCATAATGGATATGGTACCGCTTAAGCGGATGGGTAAGTCGGAAGACATTGCTAATACCGCTTTATTTCTGGCTTCCGATGCCGCCAGTTACATTACTGGTGAGACGATCCGGGTCGATGGCGGGATGGCGATGTAATTAGAAATTTTCTTTGTATATTTACAAGTTGAATTTTACACAAAACTCATAAAAACAGACAATGGCAGATACAGCAGCAGTCGAATCGAAAGTTCGCGATATTATCGTTAGCAAACTTGGCGTTGAAGCTTCGCAGGTAACAACAGCCGCATCGTTCACCAAAGATCTTGGTGCCGATTCGCTCGATACCGTCGAACTCGTAATGGAATTCGAGAAAGAATTCGGAATGCAGATCCCCGACGAGGATGCTGAAAAAATCCAGACCGTGGGTGACGCAGTCAGTTATATTTCTTCTAAATAATTACTTTTGTAGGGGCGAGGCAATGCCTCGCCCTTACGAACAGAGCAATACTATATGGCTCATACTTACCGTCGGGTTGTCATAACGGGAATGGGTGCAGTAACACCCATTGGTAACGATCTTGCATCGTATTGGGATGGCTTAAAAAATGGCCGTTCCGGCGGAGCACCGATCACCCGTTTCGATGCCTCGGATTACGATACGAAATTTGCCTGCGAAGTGAAAGACTTTGACATCATACAATATGTCGATAAAAAGCTTTCGCAACGTATGGATCTCTTTACGCAATTCGGAATGGCGGCAAGTGTTCAGGCCATTGCCGATAGCGGCGTGAATCTTGAAACGGTCAATAGAGATCGCTTCGGAGTTATATACGGATCCGGTATCGGTGGAATGTGGGCGTATCAAAAGCAGCAACAAACGGTGTTTGATACTGGTGGGCCTCATCGTATTTCCCCATTCTTCATTCCGCTTATCATTTCGGATATTTGCGCAGGCTATATCTCAATGCGTTTCGGACTCAAAGGACCGAACTATGCAACGACGAGCGCTTGTGCGACGAGCAATCATGCAGTGATCGATGCGATCATGTACATTCAACGTGGGCTTGCCGATATGATGGTTGCTGGGGGCACCGAAGCCGGTATTTGCCCGATGGGTGTAGGTGGCTTTAATGCAATGAAGGCGCTCTCGACCCGTAACAATGAACCTGCTACGGCAAGCCGTCCGTTCGATCTGACGAGAGATGGTTTTGTTTGCGGCGAAGGTGCGGCAACACTGGTGCTCGAAGATCTTGAGCATGCAAAGAATCGCGGTGCAAAAATTTATGCAGAAGTCGTTGGTTTCGGGGCGACTGCCGATGCATACCATATTACTGCTCCTGCTCCCGGTGGGGAAGGCGCGGTACGTGCCATGAAGATGGCACTTGAAACCTCAGGCCTTTCTGCGAACGATATTGATTACATTAACGTCCATGGCACCTCAACACCGCTTGGTGATATTGCCGAGACGGAAGCGATCAAGACGACCTTTGGCGATCATGCATATAAGATCGCTGTGAATTCGACAAAATCGATGACCGGCCATTTGCTAGGTGCAGCCGGTGCGGTCGAAGCGATTGCTTGTGTTATGGCTATTTATAATCAGATGGCACCACCAACGATCAATCTTGTCACTCCTGATCCGGCCTGCGATCTCGATTATGTGCCGAATGTTGCCCGCCCGATGGCGATCAATGCCGCATTGAATAATGGCTTTGGCTTCGGTGGGCACAATGCCACGCTTGCCTTCAAAAAATTCGAAGAGTAAGCTTTTTCATTAATACCCTTCTACTGTGAGTTCTTCCGAACCAGGAACACCATCCAAAGGATTTCTCGGACGATTAAAAAGCCGGATTGATCATTACCGTGAACTCGGCGCCGAACGTCGTGAACGTCGTTCCGGTGATGTGATGTCGTTCCTCTCCCGATTTACTGGTGGGACAAAGGAAGCTTATGTTCCTCCACCACCACAAGTACCGGGTGTTGCCCGCGGAGCGATCTCGGCTCAGGATTTTCAGGAATTAGAAAAACGCATTGGCTACATCATAAAGTATCGGCTCTACTTTATGCAGGCACTTACTCACCGCTCGTATCTGCAATTTGTGCAAGAGCCCGACATGCTCTCAAACGAGCGATTGGAGTTTCTTGGCGATGCCGTGCTCGATCTTGTGATTGGTGAATATCTCTATCGTGAATTTCAGAGTCTTCCCGAGGGTGAGCTGACGAAGCTTCGCTCACGGCTTGTATCTGGTACTTCGCTTGCCAAGCATGCGACAGATATCGGCCTCGATCATTTTATTCTTCTTTCTACTTCGGCAAAGCATTCACTTGAACGCGGCTCAATGACGATCCTTGCCGATGCGTATGAAGCACTCATCGCTGCGATCTATCTCGATGGGGGGATGGATGCTGCCCGTGATTTTATTTATCGGCAGATCATTACGCACACTCGTCGTGACGAGTTGATGCTTTCGGATACGAATTATAAGTCGATGTTGCTTGAATATGCTCAGTCGCAAAAGCTTGGCGTGCCGAGATATGTCACCGTCGGTGAAGATGGTCCTAACCATGCCCGAGTATTTTCTGTCGAAGTATTAGTCAGTGGCCTTGTTCGTGGTTCGGGCAAAGGACATTCCAAGAAAGAGGCCGAGCAAGAAGCAGCGCAAAAAGCACTCGAAGAACTCGGCGTTAAACAAACTGAAAACGTCGCCGCGCCTACTGCTTTGTAAACTGTAGTACTCTCGGGCTCACTACTGAACATTACTCTATTGAATCGTAACGCACTTAAATATCTCATTGCCATTGTTCTGACAGCCGGGGCGCTGTATCTTGCGTTTCGCGGGCAGGATTTCTCGGTTATTTTTGAGAGCATTAAACATGCTAATGTTTTTGCATTGCTCGGTATTGTTGCGTTTCAGTTGATGGCACATTTCATTCGTGCGTGGCGGTGGCAATTTTTGCTTCGTCCGGTAAAGCCAAAGATCGGGTTGTATAATTCTTTCAAAGCAGTCGTTGCTGCTTATGGATTGAATAATGTTGTACCAAGAGCTGGAGAGCTTGTACGTCCTGCCATGATCGCATCGAGCGAAAAGATACCGTTCTCTTCGGCATTAGCAACGATCGTGCTCGAGCGAATCTTAGATGTCATTGCACTTGGTACGGTATTAGTTACCTCACTCTTTTTATTTCAGAAAGAATTTGCTGTCTCTTTTCCGGATATTGCGAGTAAGTCGTTGCCGGTGATCGTTGCGATCGCGGCGGGGCTTGCGGTTTTTGTGCTGGTGCTTGTCAATAAGACTGTCGAGCGGTGGATGTTCTCGCTTATTAGGAAACTCTTGCCGAAGAAGATCGGTGGTAAGATCATTGGATTACTTGAGACATTCATTGCAGGATTGCATGGGCTTTCGAAAGATACAATCCTACCTATAATAACTGGCACCGTTGGAGTTTGGGTATTTTATTTGCTTTCTACTTTTGCCGGGACATTTGTTCTTCCCGGATCCGGCATTGAGCATGTTGGTTTTGACGGAGCCATTTCGTTATTGGCATTAACCGGTATTTCTATTACCATCCCAACACCTGGAGGTACCGGGACTTATCATTATTTCATTAGTCGTGCGTTGAATGGGTTCTTTGCGATCCCCCTTCCAGCGGCCATTGCGTTTGCGACGATCACTCATGCGGTGAATTACATTGCGATCACGTTGCTTGGAGTATTTTATATGCTTCGGGCCGGAGTATCGCTTGGAGCGGCGCAGACGAAGGAGTATGGGAAATGATTTTTTTAGCTTGCAAAAGCCCAGTGCTACTGTTTGGGTTGTTCTGATTTAGCCTCGTAGAGGCGGCCTGTTACGATGCTTTGTGACAGGTCGCTCCTACGGAGCTTGTTGATTTTCCTAATGTTGTTTTCTACAAACAGGTCGCTCCTATGGAGCTATTTTGTTTGCATTGTAATTATTCGCGACGACAGTAGGGGATTGCTTCGTCGGGCTGAAGCCCTCCTCGCAATGACGTGTTCTTATGTAGCGCTGGCGTCCCGCCGGCATTGGTTCGGCAGTTCGTCAACCCATTTGAAATGGGAGCGGCTGAAAGTATGCCGGCGAGACGCCGGCGCTACGTATTGGGGTGTATAAAAAAGGGGCGAGGCAGTGCCTCGCCCCTACGGGGTCTAAGTTGTGTTTACTTATTTACAGGTCTGAACTACCTTCACCGCAATTCTGCGATTTTGTGCTCTGGCCTGTTCGATCACTTTCGCCGTTACCTTCTTGCTTGGCTTCGGTTCTGGGATAACCGGCTTCGTTGAACCATATCCTACCGTACGAGCTATCTTATTCGGATTTACGCCC
>DASTAO010000425.1:0-3043 GCA_035712525.1 Kapaibacterium sp. (SeqCode) | reverse complement strand
AGATCGTCGATAGCACGATCACGTTATCTAAAATTGCAAAGGGAGTAATACCGACCATCTTCCAACCGTCAGGTTCTGCCGGTGGCGACTTGGGAGGTAACTATCCGAATCCAACCGTTACCAAACTTCAAACCTTTGCAGTAAGTAATAGCACTCCGCAGGCAGGACAAGCACTCATCTGGACAAATAATGCCTGGACTCCTGCTTCACCCCCAAGTCTGACACTTCCATTTAGTGCAACTGATGCCATCGGCGCACCATCGATCGATATAACAAATACGAATAATTCTACAGCGATCAAAGGCACTGGTACTATTGGTATTTCAGGTGTCAGCACTGATAATAATAGTGGCTCTGCCGTTTCGGCTGCTGGTGGTTCTGTCGCCGTGTTAGCAAATACAGCTTTCGGCATTGGTGTTCAAGGTAATTCGACTAAAGCAAATGGTATTGGGGTTCAAGGCCTTGCTTCCAATGGTGCAAACGCCATTGGTGTCGATGGAAGCAGTACCTCCGGTGTAGGTGTTCGTGCCTCCTATGTTGGGGCTAATAATAATGGCATACCGCTAGTAGTTGATAACGGATATATAAAGGTATCCGGTAATACCAAAACGGCCTATGTCCATACTGTCACCCCGAATAATCTCATTCCGATCACACCGTGGGTTACATTCCTTGCCTACCCTGGTATGGCCCAGACAGATCTTGTTTTTGTAACGCACAACTTACAAGCTGTTGCCCTTCGCGCCAATATCGGTGGAAATGTATTCGAAGGCACTTCTTATGGCGTTCAATGGAACGCCCAACAGAATCGCTGGGAGATATTCTTGGAGAACCAAGGCGGTGTGATGCCACAGGGTGAATCGTTTAATGTTCTTGTGATCAAGCAATAATCTCAACCCAGAGTAGCAGAAATTAAAAAGCCCCGCGGGATACTGCGGGGCTTTTCTCATCATACACTGTTGACCAGGCAGTTTTCTGAGGAACAACAATTATTTTGGCTCGACAACCACAGCCGTTCCGTAGCAAAGTACTTCCGATACTCCCGTTGCTATTTCAGTAGCATCGTAGCGAACACCAATGATGGCATTAGCCCCGTGTTCTTCCGCATGCTGGAGCAGCAACCCAAAAGAATCCTCCCTGGCTTGCTCGCAGAGTTGAGTGTAGATCGTAATATTGCCGCCGAAGAGCATCTGGAATCCGGCGCCGATATTACCAAAGACCGACCGTGAACGAACAATGATACCGCGGACGATACCCAAGTTCTTTACGACCTTGTAACCTTCGAGTTCGAAGGTGGTTGATGTCATTGAGTGGTTTATCATAGTATTTATTTATGTTAATGGGCGGACTGAGAGTCCGCCCTACTGGTTAATCCATGATCTTTCTTAAGAATGTCGGCCGATCATCTCGCTCACGCACTTGCTGCGAATAGCTGATGGTCTCGAGCACTTCTTCTTCTTGTTGTTCGGCGACCTGCTCCTGCTCTTCGACTGTCGGGATATTTATTCCGCGGCGAAGATAAGCCGGTGTATCATATTCTTTCAGATCGCGTGGGCCGCTCGGAACATGTGACGATTCATTCTGTGGCGAGAGTCTGATCGATGATGCTCTGAACGCCCCGGCAGACAGGCGATCGAAAGCGCTTGCCTCTTCCTGACGCTCGGTAAGTGTGCCACGGGTCATACGCTCGACCTTCGGCATTGCAACCTCCTCTTCACGTTCGCGAGGCGCCGGTGATTGAGCAATGATCTTCTTACGAACTTCATATTCATCGACTGACATCGGTGGTGTCATGCGAACAACCGATGGCTTTGATGGTGGAGCTAAAGCTTCTTCAGCCGGAATAAATGGAATCGCCGGTTTCTCGGTGACTGATAATCCGGTAAGCGTCGGCTTGTTATTAAAGCCTGTTGCAATAACTGTGACCATGATCTCTTCGTCCATCGTTTCATCGAGCACAGCACCGAAAATGATATTGGCATCGTCGCCTGCTGCATCGTGAATGATCTGCGTTGCTTCGCTGACTTCAAGCAAGGTCATCGAACGGCCACCCGTAATGTTAACGAGTACACCCTGTGCGCCCTGGATCGAAACACCTTCAAGAAGCGGCGAGCTAATGGCTTGCTCGGCAGCAATGGCCGCGCGATGTCCGCCCTTGGCAACGCCCGCACCCATGATCGCATCGCCCATATCGGTCATGACTGTCCTGACATCGGCAAAGTCAACGTTGATATGGCCGTGACGAGTAATAAGCTCACTGATACCACGAGTTGCATTATGCAACACCTGATTCGCGATCTCGAAGCCATCGAGCAATGAAGTAGCTTCGCCAACGAGCGCTAATAACTTTTGATTGGGGATGACAATGAGCGTATCAACATTCTTGCGAAGCTCGGCAATGCCATCTTCAGCTTGTTGGAATCGGCGCTTGCCTTCGAACAGAAACGGTTTGGTTACGATACCAACAACGAGTGCACCATTCTCTTTGGCGATCTCAGCAACACGAGCTGCACCACCGGTACCGGTACCGCCACCCATACCCGCGGTAACAAAGACCATATCGCAATCGCCAAGCATCCGCGAGATCTCTTCACGATCTTCATCGACCGCACGGCGACCAACTTCAGGATTCGCTCCGGCACCAAGGCCGCGAGTCAGGTTCTTTCCGATCTGTAGTTTCAACGATGCTGCCGAAGCCGCAAGAGCCTGCACGTCGGTATTCATCACACAGAATTCCACGCCGACGAGTCCTCGGTCGATCATCGCATTGACGGCATTCGATCCGCCGCCACCGATGCCGACTACCTTAATCCGGGCACCGTATTCTTCTCTGGTATCGAGTTCGATCATTGTTCTATCCCTTTCAATTCACAAATAAAATCTTTGAGTCTTTTCTGTCTGATGTAGGGGCGAGGCATTGCCTCGCCCCTACAAAAACCTACTCTACTATAAATGCTCAAACCACCCCTTCATCCGATCAAGCACCGTCCGTTTCTCTTCCGGTTCTTCTTCGAATATTTGCTCGACTTCGTTCTGTGGCTGT
>DASTAO010000424.1:0-8728 GCA_035712525.1 Kapaibacterium sp. (SeqCode) | reverse complement strand
GACGAACGATCGTACCCAGCAGCTCAAGTATTCATCGGACATCCAATATAAGAATGTTCTTGGCATGGAGCTAGGTGCTCGCTTTGCGATCGAAGAGATTCCATTCGAACTCGCAGCCGGTGCAATGAATGATCTGCAGGGTACTTGGATACCGCGTGGCTCGCTCTTCACGTCCCTCGATTGGTCGGAAAATCTTCAGTTAAAAGTTGGTATCGAAGGTATGTTCTATACCCACAAGATCAACTTCTCGAATTCGCAGACACAACCTTCGTTCTTGCTCGGCACTGCTCGCAAACAGGAGACTGCAGGCTTTGTCGGACCGGCGATCGAGTTAATGTGGAAATTCTAAAGGATAAAAGACCCTGACCCGTAATCGCAACATACTCCTTTTTGTATTCTTATGCACAGCCGCTACCCTTAGCGGCTGTGTGCCATCTCCGAATAATCCCGGTGAGATCCCGACGTTTTCCATTTTAAGCACCTTCTATCCCGATACTACACACTCTGTGCTTTGGCATCGGACTGATAATGCAAAGGGTACTCAGCAGTATTTCTATCGTTCGTATGTTCGTCAGGGGATCAACAAATATTCTAACGTCTTTCCAAGTGCCTATTATTTTACCGAGATCGATACTGTCACAAAAGTAGCAACTGAAAGAGTCTATATGATTCAGGACTCCCTTGTGATCGAATACTCAAAACGCAATATCGATTCCAATGCAAATGAAATAGTCCGCCTCCATGGGCTGTTGGAAAAGGGGCAAAGCTTTTCTGCGGCAACAGATTTTGTAACGGCAAATGGTGCTACCGTAACGATCGATGCGGCAGTCGATGATTATTTCGGGGCAACGTCAGTTGCAGGTACTGAGTATAACGATGTTTACCATGTAACCTATACGGTTAATACCGTTAGTTCTACTACGCAGCCGATCGAGCTCGAGTATCAAAAAGGTGCGACACTGGGAGTGTATTATGCAAAGACCATTGGTCCGGTCTATAAAGTAGCAAAGAGCCCGACAGGTGACATCTTGTGGTCTGAGGAAGTTATCGAAACTCGCTCAAGATAATGTGAGTTTATCTTAGTGACGAGCAAATCGTTACTTATCATGTTCAAGAACAAAAAATCATTAGTCTTCCGTCTGCGCGGCCTTCGCGAAGGCGTTCATCCTGTTGAAGCCAGTGCTACTCCTGAAGAACTCGATCTACCTAATGCTGTCGACCCCATCCATGTTAGCGGTGAATTAAGGGTCGGTGAACATTTTATGTTCCGACTCGAAGTTACCTCAACCCAACGCTTTATCTGTGATCGCTGCACTGATGAATTTGAACGTGAATTAAAGACGCCGCTTGAAATTATTTATGCTCCCATAGATCAAGAGGCCGAATTTGAGGATAGCGGGTATTTGCACACTTACGAGCCCACTCAACTTTATGAAGTTGATATCACTGAAGATGTCCATGATGCGCTCTTACTGGCAGTGCCCATGAAAAACCTCTGCCGCGAGGCTTGTCCCGGAATAGTCTATGACATGGAAGAAGAAGAGGAAGACGAGCCCATCTATGATGCTCGGTTTGCCTCTCTTGGCGGATTGTATGAGAAACTCAAGGGTGAAGAAAAGGCATAATAGGGTTATCAGCCTAAAAACGGGAGTTTTCAAAGGATCTCAAACTTGTTTTACCTCCTATCTGTTTAACTGGGTCTCAGTTAGGGATAAAAAACTGCACTACCCACCTGAAACGGTGGGTTGTCTATTGGTGTAGTGTACAGTGTGCAGAGAGTAAGCGTAATGAGCAGTCAAAAAAGTAAGGTAGTTAGTACAATATTGCCATTTCTGAAAAAAGCACTCCTCGGAGGGCTTTTTGTGGTTATGGCATTTGCCTCAGAGTTGGCTGGTGCCCAAATACTTGGCCCCGGGCGTGAATATCAAAACCGGACGGCAGTCTCTGACACGATGACCGAACGCCTGATGGCTCAGCGTGCAGCTATCAGAGCCGGTACCGATCCTCAAGCTCAGGAAGGAGCCATCGATCCGAAAACATATACCCTCGGTCCTGGTGACGGCGTCTATTTAAACGTGTATGCTGCCCATGTCCTCGATCAGGATCTTACCGTTACCCCGGAAGGGAAGTTGATCGTCCCCCAAACCGGCGAGATCAATATATCAGGCCTTACTATTCCGCAAGCTGAAGAAAAAGTCAATACACTTCTAAAGCACGACTATAAAAATCCTGACGCTCATTTATCCTTGCGCCGCATGCGCACAATGAAGGTAAGTGTTCTTGGCGAAGTATTGTATCCTGGTGTACAGACTATCACTGCGATGATGCGTGTAAGCGAAGTGCTCTCCAAAGCGGGTGACCTTACACCGAATTCTTCGATTCGTATCATTGAGCTTCGCCGCGCCGATGGTTCGGTTCGTGCGAAAGCCGATCTCAAAAAATATTATGCAACTGGTGATCTTTCGGCAAACCCCATTGTGGAGAGCGGTGATGTGATCGTTGTCGAGCGCCCTGTCGGACTAGTGGTGATAAACGGAGCTGTTGCAAAAGCAGGTACGTATGAGTTCTCTCCGGGGGATAAGCTTTCAACGGTGATATCCCTTGCCGGCGGAGCTTTGCCTGGTGCTCGGTTCGATTCGATCGAGATCGCTCGCTTTGCTCCTGATAACCCTACGACGGCAACACGATTTTATGTAAATTTCTTAAACGGTGCCGATGAACCATTGCAAGAAGGCGATGTCATCTCCATTCGTGGATACGGCCAGTATCATGTGCCGCGAATGGTCAGCATTGGTGGAGAGATAACCTATCCGGGGCGATATTCGATCGAAGTAGGAAAGACGCGGATCCTCGATATCATTCAGCGTGCCGGGGGAATTTTACCAACAGGTTCGATAGAGGAAGCTGTTATTCTCCGTCGCGCCGGTGTTGGCTCATGGGAGTATGATCCGGAATTCGTAATGCTCGAACGTCTCAAAGGGACTGCCGATGAAAAGCGATTTACCGATGACCAGTACAATTATTATATGGCTCGTTCGCGGCAGCTTGGCCGCTCGGTAATGGTCGTTAATTTCAAGGACCTGATAACAAAGCAGGATCAGTCGCAAAATTTATTGCTGCGTGATAACGATTCGATCTGGATCCCGAGAGAACGAGGGTTTGTCAGTGTCATCGGTAGTGTTAATTCTCCGGGAAATGTAAACTATGCCGAAGGATTAAGTTATCAGGATTATATTGCTCGCGCCGGAGGATATACTTCATCAGCCGATAAAGGGGAGGTGCGAGTTATTAATGCCCGAAGCAGTGGATACATTGATCCGAGTTCGAATGATTATCAGATCGGTCCTGGTGATACAATCGTGATCCCGGAAAGCCGGTCGCATTTTTGGGAGAATTTTCAGTTAGTTACAGCCATAACAGCGCAGGTTGTTACGATCATTGCAGGTATCATCTTACTCAAGCAGGCAAATACGAATAAAAATTAACGATGACTACTACACCGATCGATCGCCAGGAAACGCCACTGAAGCTCCCGAACTCGGAAGTCCATGTGTTGGATTTCCTTTCGTTAGTTGCCAAATATAAGTGGGCTGTCGTCTCGTTTAGTTTGATCGGTGGGATATTGTTTTTTGCGTTTACCTATGTGATGCCGTTTACGTATAGCGGCCTCACGACGCTTGTACCGCCGGAAAAAAATGCCAATGGTAATCAGTTGCTCTCGTTCCTTAGCGGCTCGTCGGCGCTCGATATGATGAAGGGTGCTGAAAATCCGGCGCTTGATATGTTCAAGAATATTCTCGATTCCAGAACGATCGCCGAAGAAGTTGGTAATGATTCTGCCATTCGTCATTACTTTGCATCCTGGGATACCTCGCGTGATGCTGCCGCATTTGGTTCGCACGATTGCCTGACCAGCGAACCGCTTCGTAATGGTATCTTTAATGTGCAGATCGACATCAAGACGCATTGGTTTCCGAGTACTACCGAGAAGGAAGAGGCCCGGAAGTTAGTACCACGCATGGCAAGTTTATTTGTGTATCATCTCGATAAATATAATCGCGAACGGTTGATGACATCCGCTCGAAATACAAGGATATTTGTCGAAGGCGAATATAAGACGAGACTGCTTCAGCTCGATACGGCGTATGCCAAACTGCAAGCCTTCCAACAGGACCATAAAGCGATCGCGTTACCTGAGCAGTTGACCGCTGCAGTGAGCAATGCTGCAATGCTTGCATCGCAGGAGCAGCAGCTTGAGATCGAGATCGCAGCTGCACAGCGCGAGCTTTCCTCCAATGCCGGTAGGATCGAGTTACTGCGCTCACAACTTGAAGAAACCCAGCGCCAACTTAAGAAGTATGATGAAGGCGGTGTCGGTGATTATGTCGTTGCCTTAAAAAATGTACCTGAACTTACTCGCGAGCTTGCCGGCCTTACCCGTGAGGTAAAAATGCTCGAAACGGTAACCGCATATCTGCGCCAAGAGCTTGAACAGGAGCGCATTAGCGAGCAGCGCGATCTACCAACATTAACGGTTCTCGATTCGGCAATGACGCCTGACCGGAAATCCTCACCGAAACGATCGGTTGCTTTATTACTTGGCTTATTTTCCGGCTTTCTCTTTTCCATAATATTTGTGATCTGGAAGCGCTTTCAGGAAAGTGTCCGGCTAAATCCTGAAGAGCATCATCGCTATCTTTCCGTCATCAATAACATCAGAGGCAGAAAAGCAAAATAAAGCCCCGAATGCGAGTGCTTATCATTAACTCGATGTTCTACACTCAGGCCTATCGCCGTTGTGTAGATGAGTTAGGTAAGTTTCCCGATATCGAACTCACTGTTCTTACTGTTGATAGTTGGATAATGAATGATCGGGTTGGCATGGCCGATCCATTAGCTCCCGATGCTCCGTATGCTTTCGTAAAAGGCACGACCGGTTGGAGCGGAAAGGAAAATCGCGGATTCTATACCTCCGGCCTCGCAACAGCATTTAAGCTCTCCAAGCCTGAAGTTATCTTTTTAATGGAAGAGCCATTCTCACTTTTTGCTCTTCAGGTCTTATTCTTTCGTGCGATATTTGCTCCGAATGCACCGATCGTGTTCTTTACCTGGAATAATCTTTCGTTTCGGGTATTCGATTACCGGCCATCGATATGGTACCGGCTTGTATCGCGCTGGACGTTAGATAGATTTGCCGGAGCACTTACCGCCAATGACGATGGAATCCAAGTGCTGCGCGATGCCGGCTTCGGAAAACCGATCGAAAAGATTGGTTACGGAGTAGAAACGGAGCGCTTTGCTCATCGTGATGAACTCACATTGAATTCACTTCGCTCTTGCTTGGGCTTGAATGCAAATACGATCGTTATCGGATATATCGGCAGAATTCTCTGGATGAAGGGCCTTGATCTGCTCCTTGAAGCCATTGCAATGCTTGAACGAGAAGATATTCGTATCCTTTTAGTCGGAAGCGGGGACTATGAATCTGAATTCTTGCGGCTTGCTCAAAAACTTGGTTTAGCTGGGCAGATCATTCATTTGCCAAGTATACCACATAACGAGGTAGCGCAGTATATGCAGCTAATCGATATTTTTGTGCTTCCAAGCCGCCGAGTGAAGATGTGGGCCGAACAATTTGGCCGTGTTGCCATTGAAGCCATGGCCGCCGGTGCAATTGTGATCGGCTCTGATTCCGGAGCGATCCCTGAAGTGATAGGCGATGGAGGATTCATTTTTGAAGAAAATGATAAGTACTCATTGGCAATAGCATTGCATAAAGCGCTTGATCTAAGCCCCGAGCAGCGTTCATCAATGATTGCCCATGCAAGAGAACGGGCACAGACTACTTTTACCTGGCGTAAGTTTGCAACGCAGGCTGCGGGATTTATCCAGAATATTTATCGCAGCCGCTAAGAAATGGCAACGACTGAATTCGCGAAAAAAGCCACCAGAGGATACGCTTGGAATTACTTATACAAGATTTCCGAGTTCGGACTGACGTATTTATTTTCAACGGTTGTCATTCGCCGCTTCGGCCCTGAAATATCTGCTCCGTATATCGTCTTTGCAACGCTGGCTCCGTTTCTTGCCATCGTGAGTGCTTTTGCAGTCGATGGAGTTCTGCTCCGCTACATACAACGCATTGCAGGAAATGTCCCGACGGCCGAAGAGCAATTTGATCGAATCGAATCGCTAAGCCTCCCGCATTTTCTGAATACAATGCTGGCCTTTCGGCTGCTGATGATAACAGCAGTCTCGATCATTGCCGCTATTGTTCTTATTCTTCTTCCGATCTATTCGCCTTCGCTTCGTCAATCGTTCGGTACGTTAACGACGTTTGCACCACAGCTGATCTTATATTTATTCGCCTTTGGCATTAATGCTTTTTCGACTTATGCGCTCACCGGCTTGCTCGAAACGAAGCGAGTCTTTATCAGCAGCGTTATTTCGCGGTCGTTACTGCTCGGAGTGGGATTGTGGTTAGTGTTTACCCAAAGCTTATCGTTGGATGCCGCTATAAATGTGTTCGTTGGCAGCTTCGTTGTTAGTGCACTGTTAACCTATACTTCGCTGCGCCATGAGGTACGGCTACGATTTTTCAACGAGCCTCATAGAAGGTTTTCGCTGCGTACTACCAGCCGGCTAATCCGACAATTCCTTCGCAGCAGGCGCTACATCGGTGCCTTTCTTGCAACACCGTTATTACTTTACGGCATCACCACTTGGGGCAACGACCTCTTAAGTACAGTGCTCGGAAAGCAGCCGGACATCTTAACGATGCGAATAATGCTCGGCGAGCAAACCAAAGAGATCGGGTTTTACTACTCGGCAACACAGATACTATTCGTTACCGAATATATCTTTCTCTTCGGCCTCGGTGGGACACTCGTATCGATCTTTTCCAAACTTGCTCATGAAGATGAAAAGCAAGGCAGAGGCTATACTTCGCTTGCCAAAGCTCGTAAAGAGATCGCCGGATTTCAGAATGTTGTGTTGTTGCCGTTATGTACGTTTGTCTATTTGTTCATCCCAAAGATCGTTACTCTCGTGTACGGTTCTGCCTTCGAACCTGCTACTGCAATGGTAAGGTATGGACTTATCGCAATGATCATCAGTGTCGGACTCTTTGGCGGAGGAATGCAGATCACCTCGCTAGTCGCCATCGGTAAGGAGCGACTTGTTTTTAAAAACCGACTTTCGTGGGGTATTGGTAATATTATTCTAAATATTTTCTTGATCTATTTTTTTGGTGGTATGGGAGCGCTGATCGGCACCCAGTATTGCAATGCCGGGGCCTGTGCTACTGAATCGGGTTTTGCATCAAAATTGATCGGTAAGTCGATGAGTTATCAAGCATCACTGCGATTATTCATAATCGCAGTAGTGGCTGCCATAATACCCTATGAATTAGCTGAATTGATACCCAGCTTGCCACTTATAGTATATGTTGGCCTGGGTGCTGTAATAGATGTCTTACTGGTAATTGGGATGTATATTATCTTCCGAGTGCCGGAAGCTGAAATTGTCAAAAAACGGTTACGGAATCTGATGGGTAATTAAAACCACCCACTTTGTAACATTCCGCACTATTCTCACGTAACTTTGCCTTATATTTTACCTGATTAAGGAGGTGGACGTGATTCGACGGATACTGGTTTGTATGTTCTTACTCGCTGGCATTAGCATTGCCAGTGCCCAAACTAACTCGCAGTTGCTTTCGACGCCCAATTCTGACGGCGGCGTAAAGATCGACCTTTCTACCGGCGATACCTCCTTTCTCCACAATCTGCTCACCGGACAATTTTTTCGTGCTCCCTTGATGCAGCTCCAAAAGCAAAAGCTGCTGGAATCGATGATCGATAGCCTCGAACGCTCCAGCGATAGCACTGAAGATTCACTCATCTTCGAATTACGGGTCGGCAAGATGTTCAGAAATTTCAAGAAGGGAAGCCATTCGTTTATTATCACGGAAGATCCATACGATCGCCTCGTCCCATTTGAAGAGAATAGACCGTTCATAGATTTTAACCGCGTTAATGGATTTGTACTGGGAATAGCAACACCAAGCTTTGTAAATTTTGGCCACCATGATGAGGTTGGAATAAAAGGAGGGATCGCTTATGGCTTTGCTGAAAAGAAAGGCCAATCGATGCTTGGTGGTGAATACCGAATACCGATAGGTTCATTTAGTGATACCATGGCAATTGAACGATGGAGATGGCTGCCAACACTTGCCATCGGTGCTGAGTATCATAATATCACCACGACCGAAGATGCCTGGCGAGCCGGGCGGTTAGAAAATGCATTCTATGCCTTCTTTGCCCGCGAAGATTTCCGTGATTATTTCAAAGTCGATGGGTGGAATGCTGACATTGCCTTCCGATTGAATCGCAATAGCGAATTACGACTTGAGTATCGTAGCGATATTTATTATGATGAACCGCAACGAGTTTTCATCGGCCGATGGGGCGGCAATAAAGTGCTACCGGTCAATCCGCCGATCACTACCGGAAGACTAAACTCATGGGTTGTTACTGCCGGTTCGGAACATGTCTTTACCGATGTCCAAAAAGTTGACAATGTGTTTGGTGACAAAGTAACCGTCGAAACCGAGAAGGGAAGAGCATACATCCTTCAAGCTGAATTTGGTACTAATACTGGGACAGACCAGAATTTTGCACGATATATCTTAGAAGCTCGTAACTTCAATCCGATTATTGCCGGTCTT
>DASTAO010000423.1:0-3760 GCA_035712525.1 Kapaibacterium sp. (SeqCode) | reverse complement strand
TCGAGCTCTACTTTATGAAGGATTGTGCGAATATCGGATACTCCTGAAAATGAGGGAGTATCGCTTAATGATAGCAATGTCCGCAACTCATCGATCTCAGTAAGTGAAGTGATGATCTTTTGCCGATCCAGCGTTGGAATAAGCTCTTTAGCAAGTGCTAACTTTCCCAGCGGCGTCGAGGTTTGTTTCAGGTGAGCTTCGAGAACAAGATCAAGCTCAAGTTTCTCTGCTGCGGCTTGAAACTGGCGTGGGATGGACCTCAAAAAAGAAGCGCGTAGTGTCGCCGTATCGATCTCTATTGTCCGCTCGGAATGCTGCTCGCTCGTCATTTCGTATCATTAAAAATATCGCTGTTGCTGGTAGCGGCAAGAGGTTTGAGTTGATGTACGATCGCCGCGACACCATCTAATGAAACAGAATAGAGTTTCGATTCATTGATGCTTTTAGAAGGTGGCTGGTGGAATAATCGGAAAAAAGCAGCCACTAGCCCTATGACCAGTAGCA
The DNA here is from genome assembly GCA_035712525.1 of Kapaibacterium sp. (SeqCode). GTDB lineage: Bacteria > Bacteroidota > Ignavibacteria > Palsa-1295 > Palsa-1295 > JAFDZW01. Next base: position 3,256 of record DASTAO010000423.1, on the reverse strand, counting down.
TTCTAACTCCAGAAAAAATAGCGCCGAGAATCCGGTCGATGCCAGAAATCACACCCTTCTTCGGCTTGATCTTTTTAATGACATAGAACCCTGCAACCATGATGACAATAAACCCAATAAAGAAACCAATGATAGGGTTCAGATAAGAATCACTAATGAGCGCCTTGCCGATCACCGCTCCTAAAGCCGAGCCCAGCAGCAGGGCTGCTATAAAAAGCACAAAAGAAGCAATGATCTGAAAAAGACCTTTTTGATATCCTCTCCACAAAGCAAATGCCAGAAGCAAGAGGATAATGATATTGAGCGTCATGAAAAATTATTACGCTAACTTCGCCTTCACTATTTCCTGCACCAATTTTCCGTCGGCCTTGCCCTTAAGCTCTTTCATCAATACTGGGATTACCTTATTCGTATCACCCGGCCCGGTTGCTCCCACTTCGGCAATTACTTCAGCAACGCGCTTCTCAACTTCTTCGCGGCTCATTTGCTTTGGCAAGTATTCAGAAATGACATCAAGCTCAGCCTGCTCTTTTGCGGCTAGCTCTGGACGATTATTAGTCGTATAAATTTCTATCGAGTCTTTGCGCTTCTTTGCTGCCGATAAGATGAGCTTCATTTCTTCATCCGGAGTCATCTCCCTATCGGCACCACTTTTTTCAAAATCAAGGACTAATGCTCGCAAACTGCGGAGCGTTTCGGTGCGGATCTTATCGCCCGCTTTCATCGATGCTGCTAATTCTGTATTGATCCGATCTTTTAATGCCATATCGTTGAAAAAAAAATCATGCTTTGTTAGGTAATCGTATTGCTGCCCCGTTGATCGCCTTCCCAGATTCGGAAGCAAGATAATAGCAGAATGCAGCAATGTCGGCAGGGTCAGTCCAACGCGGAATTTCCTCGGGCGTTCCCCACTCTTCGTTCGCCTTTGTATGGATAACTTTCGGCAAGATGCAATTCGCCGTTATTCCATACTCTTTCGTCTCTTCTGCAATTGCCTGAGTAAAAGCTATTACTCCAGCCTTCGCTGCTATGTAGGCTGATTTCTTTGGCTCCGAATGCAAAGCAGTATCCGCCCCGATCGTTACTATCGACCCAGATGCCTCCGGCTTCATCAATCTAATCGCTTCCCTTGTGCAAAGAAAAGTAGAAAGCAGATTAAGATCCATGACAAATCTAAAATCATCAACCGAAAGATCCTCCACAGTCGACCAAGGTTTTAATCCGCCGATCGTTGAGATCAATTGAGTAATTTCACCCAACGATTTCGAAGCACTACCAAACGCTTCGGCTACCGAAGCTTCATTAGTACTATCGATCTTAGTAAAGAGAAAATTATCACTACGAAAGCCATTATCAAATGCATCAAACCCCGCAACCTTCCATCCTTTATCAAGATAGAATGCCCGAATGGCGGAGCCAAGTCCGCCCGAGGAGCCAGTGATGAAAAGTGTACTCATTTACAACAAACAATAGATAAAATGCCTAATGTTCGCAACTTGTGAATAAATATTTCATTAATTCTCTATTCTCCTGTGTAACTTTTGGACTTTCAGATTGTCTTTACTATGTACGTTTCTATCTTTCAATTTAATAAACACAGGAGAAAATAATTATGAATGGCAGTGCACAAAGCTGGTTAGATTTACCCGTAATATCACCAATGGATCCGCGCGATCTTATCGCGAATGTATCGCTGTTTGCAACCCAGGGGAGCATTTTCAAGAAGCACAACCTATCTTCAAGCCGGATGGGTAGCATCACCATTTGCTTATACCGGTACGCCTATCTGTACTAGTTTGCATAGTGATGATCTTAGTACTGTTGCTGATGCTGCACAATGGAACGTTGCGCATCAGGTCATCAACGTAGCAGCCAATATACCTCCTTCGATGCAAAAGGTTGCTTTCTTGCGTGGTGGGACACAATGGCAAATGACAATCCCGATAAACTTTGCCGGGTCGAATCATGACAACGTGCAATTAAGCTTCCGTGATAACGTTGCCTCTGCTGGAGACTTTCTGAATTCGGCAACTGGTGTTATCCCAGTGTTTTCATTCAGTGGGACATTTACAGGCGTGAACAATTTAATCATCACCTTTAAGCAGACTGGCCGATACGTTCTTGGCTTAGTCCATCATAACGCAAGCTCTGGTAACTGGAGCATGTTTGAGATGGAATTTGTCATTATTCCATAAGGGAGTTGTTCATGGATGATCTTAAGAAAGATTTGCAGGACGAGAATCCTGCACTACCGCCGTTGCCGCCAATTCCGGAAGAGCCAAAGAAAATTCCGGATGCTCCAATAAATCCGCCTGCTCAAAAAGAAGAAGAGAAATACTCTCCGCTTCGGTCGATGGAATATGGTGGTAGTTTAATTTCTCATCCTCAGGGAGATATAGAAGTTATTTGGCCTTATGGACCAAAGTTTGCAACGCCGCCAGATTATCCACCTGTAGACCCTCCAATAGATCCACCCATAATCCCACCAATACTGCCTCCCATAGGACCGCCCGGTACGCCTGAACTGCCACCAGATCCACCTATTGCAGCAGATTCACCTCCGCTAAAAGGTGAAATATGTTGCGTTGGGTTTAACCCGGAAAATTCAATGTTCGAGGCGATTATTACAATTGATCGTAGAGATCTGTTCGGCGCATATTGTGGTTCCGGTACGGTCGCGCACGTCGGTTTTTGGTTAAAATCACAACCACTCGGTATATGGCCTCCTGACCCAGGAAATTTGGATGGGTTTAAATTTATAGGAGAATCGACGCTTAGGGTTTATGGCGCAGACGGAGGAATACTAGGCGGCGGTGGACCTCCAAAATATGCCGCACCATCTAATTTGCCAAATATTATTCATTATGCTATCCATCATAAATTACCACCAGAAATGGTGAAGTTTATTCCTTTGTGTGATAATGTCAATTTGCCGCAGCTTCATTGTGTGTTGACATTTACCGCCTATGATAAAATTTTCAAGAAGAAAAATAAGGATGGATCTGCAAAAGTTACAATTATAGGTCCTAATGATAACCCGGCCAATGTACTAACAGACTTTGCATACCGATCTTTTGCAATAACGAATAAAAATTATAAAGGTATTGGCCTCAAATGGGCCGCTACTCAAACCGTTGATATTCAATTCCCAAAGAAGTCTGCAAGAGGTAATTGGCAATACTTGGAACGTGCTTCTCAGGAAGCAAAAACGATTCCAATACATGCCATTCAATTGAGAAACAAAAAGATATTAATG
>DASTAO010000422.1:0-21215 GCA_035712525.1 Kapaibacterium sp. (SeqCode) | reverse complement strand
ACAGATTCCTCACATCGCTTCGCTCAGTTCAGAATGACATCATTCAAACTACTCCACTATCATTGTTCGGACTAAATCCGTGAATGCTGACGCACCATCTGTACCGATACATGCTGAGAGCCCACACGATCGGCAACTACTGAAAGGCTCGGAATCTTACGAACGAAATTAAAGGTCACCGTCGCAACGATGAATAAAACAATCGCGTCTACCCATAGCGCTACGCCGACACTATAATTATGGGCTAAGAATCCGGCAAGTAAACTCCCGAATGGAAATAGGCCTGCAAATGAAAGCGAATAAATACCCATTACTCTTCCGCGAAGTTCATCCGGTACAAACCGTTGGATCGTTGAATTGGCGGTAATGAAAAATGAAATAATGCTCCAGCCGGCAAGCCCGAGAAGGATCATTACGGCAGTAGTCGTTGGGAATAATGGTATTAATGAGATCGCCAGAATAAACACTGCGATCGAAAGATACACCATCAATCGTGCTCTGAATTTTGTGCCGAAGGCCGCTTGGGTTAATGCGGCAAGTAATGCACCAAGTCCGTTGGCAGAAAGCAATGCCCCATAAGTCGATGAATCACCTTTTAAGATCTCAACTGCAATGACCGGAAGATTAACGGTGTAACTCCAGGCAAAGAGCGTCATGATAATAACGAGCGTCATCAGTGCTCTGAAGTTCGGAATATCATACAGATATCGTGCACCTTCGTGCATTGCTTTCATTCTCGATACCTCACGGGCCGCTTGTTTTTTCTCATTTGCCGGTAAGCGCATCATCCATAAGCCAATGATCACTGCAAGGAATGAAACGCCATTCAAGAAAAAGCATACTTCGATCGAGATCGTCGAAATGATAAGCGCACCAAGCGCCGGACCGAGCAGGCGAGCCGCATTAAAGATCGAGGAGTTAAGCGCAACAGCATTCGGAATATCTTCACGACCAACCATCTCGACAACGAACGCCTGCCGAGTCGGGAGATCAAAAGCGATCACCGCTCCGCTTAATAAGTTGATCAACCCGAATATCCAGATCTCTTTAACATCGGCCCAAACGAATATCGCTAATAAGATCGCCGAGACACCGAGGAGCGATTGTGTCCAGATCAGAATTTTTCGTTTTGGATATTCATCAGCGATCGTCCCGGCATACGCCCCAAGAAACAGCACCGGCACTGCACCAAGAAAGCTCATGATGCCAAGAGCGCGAGAGTCACGGGTGATTGAATAGACAAGCCAGGAGAGAGCTGTGTTCTGAAGCCAGGTTCCGACGAGCGATACGCACTGTCCGAAAAAGAATAGCCGGTAATTGCGATGGCGGATCGAGCGGAATGTGACCTTTACGGCATCGCTGAATTTACGGGTATATCTAAAAGGAAAATCAAGCATCGAGAATACACCCTCTTACGAAAAACCGCCGGTTTTGTTGCTGAAAATTATTGCTCTTGTGAGCGATTACCGAGGAGAATTCCATGGAAACGTTCAAAGGCATTTTTGGCGAAACTATCGTTGGTTTCTTCGGAGAGTAAGATCAGGTTGCGAAGCATTCGTAATAAAATCGTTCGCGTCGATGCCGGTCGGATGAAGGTATCGTAATAAGGCAAGCCGGCAGTATATAAGAATTTTTTGATGTCTTCGATCCGAAGGATCACACCGCCATTAAAGGCATCGATAAAGATCGGCTCCGATTGCAGACCATCGAAGCGAATAAGAAAATGTCCGGGAGTACTGACTCCACTAAATGGCAATCCAAGCCGGTGGCCGGCAACAAGGACATACAAAACCGCAAGCGAGATCGGAATGCCTAATCGGCGATCAAGCACCTGATTAAGATAGCTGTTATCGGCTTCGAGGAAATTCTGGTGATTGCCGGTAAAGCCGCGAGTCTTGAAAAAGAACTCATTCGTCGCACCAAGCAACTCAAGCGGAGAGTGAATGCCTTTTATCCGGTCATGCAGCATTCCGGCAAGCGCATCGAGTTCGAGCCGGTAATATTCAGTATCGAGCATCGGGTAGCCATAGCGAGCGATCAGGAAGACGCCGTCCTCAAGCGCCCCACGTCGCTTCTCTTCGATCTTTGTTCGAAGTGCGGTGAATTCGCCGATGAGTACTTCTTCGTTAAGCTCTCTGACGAGTGTATAAGCGCGTTCGCGGGCGATTCCGTCGCAGGAGGTTTTTGCAAACTCGGCTAATGGATATAGCAGGCAGGTACCGTGAGAGCGAAGGCGTGCTGAGACAACATCGGCGACCTCCGAATCCGGGTCGTCAAGCAAGGCCAATAGCGAAGTGATCTCAGGATCGGCTTCGTTTTTTGGGGAAAGAATATGCGTCGCAGCACTCACGTGGAGTATCAACGCAGAGAGATGGTAAAAATTTCCCTGTAGAACGTCCTTCACTCTCGTCATTCTGAGCGAAGCGAAGAATCTCTTACTGTCTTTGCGAATGAAGCGGTAGTCAAAACCTTAGGGGATTCTTCGCTCCGCTCAGAATGACAATGAAATATTAGCGCTTCATCCGTTCGATGAGTTGCTGAAGCTGATACTTCACTTCATTAGCAGGAAGTTTGATTCGTTCACCATGACCGGGAAGTACATACTCAAAATCATAGTCGAGTAGCTTTTCCATTGAGCGGGTCTGTTCACTCCAGGAATACCAGCAGACGCTTCTTCCGGCATTCAATGATCTATAGTTATGGCTGTACCATAAGTGATCGCCGGTAAATAAAATATTTTTGTACAGCAGCACACAATGCCCTCTTGTATGGCCGGGTGTAGGGATGATGAGATGATCCGGGGTTATGCGGATAGGTTCATCCCCTTTGATAAGTAATTCGGCATCGGGTTGTGCTCGTTTTTCAAATTGATGAATGATCCTTGTTGCGCCGAAATGCTTGGCATATCTTTCAGCATCGGCAACATCATCCTGATGGGAAAGAAAAATGTACTTTATGCCGCCCATCTCTTCAAATCGCTTTACCAGATTCGGCATATACTTCGGCGAATCGACAAGCCAGTTGCCTTCGGGATATGCAATAAAATAACTCGATGCTCCGAATGAATCTTTCGATGCATAGCCGTTATAATATACATCGTCGGTTAATGGCAGCGGAAGGCTTTGGATCGCGGGATGAAGATCGATCTTTTCAGTAGTTCCGATGGAGCCGGTAGGACAAGAGATAAGCGCTCTGGCGGCGCGGAGGAGTTCTTCTTCGCTTATCGGCTGATGATGGACTGAGGAATAATTACCGGCATCCTGAAATGTCTCCGGAGCAAGTTCGCGGCAGGTATCGCAATCGATGCACGTTGTATCGACAAAAAATAATCCGTCGATATTTTCAGGTACTCGTTTGCGAAGATCGGCCATGATTCGGTTAATACTCTATTAACCGTAATACGTCGCGGCCGGCAAGACGTTTCCTACCATCGAGAAATGACAACTCCATCAGAAATGCCATGGCGCTAACTTTGCCACCCAGCTGCTCGATCAAACTACAGACAGCATTTGCCGTACCACCGGTTGCAAGCACATCGTCAATGATAAGAACGTGTTCGTCCTCTTTGATAGAATCTTTTTGGATCTCGATCGTATTCGTCCCGTATTCAAGATCGTAGGTGACAGCAATGCGATCGCCAGGCAGTTTATCTTTTTTTCTCGCCATCGCAAAGCCGACGCCTAAGCGATCGGCGAGCGGTGCACCGAAGAGAAAGCCCCGCGATTCGATGCCGACGATCTTATCGATCCGTACATCCTGTACGAGCGTTTCGAACGACGTGATCGCCAGGCGGAATGCTCCGGAATCTTCGATGAGTGGGGTAATGTCTTTGAAAATGATCCCGGGCTGCGGAAAGTCGGGGATATCGCGAATGTAAGTGTCTAAGATAGAGCGCATTGGCTCAAATTTACGAAGCAATCCGGTCTACTATTTTTTATTTACTTAATAATTCAATGTCATTCTGAGCGAAGCGAAGAATCTCTTACGTTTTTGCGAATGAAGCGGTAGTCAAAACCTTCGGGGATTCTTCGCTTCGCTCAGAATGACAGTATTTTACAGCTCTTTTGGCACCTTCTTTGAATAGAATACTTAATAACGGTGTATTTTTGTATCTGATGAAAAGAATAGTATCAATTTTTGCACTTATAAGCTTACTCGCCGGATGTGCCAAGTATATGGATGAGCATCCGCCGAATGAGACGGTCGATTCACTGGCCATGCGCGATAGCGTCCTTCGCGCCGTTCATGATCACTTACCTGGCGTCTGGATCCGCAAGATCCTCACCAAGCCCGGTGAAGAAGGATTTACCTTAAAGAAAGACGGCACCGTTAATCTCGTAAATTATTTTACGATGCATGGCAACCGCTGGGAAATTTCTAACGATACGTTAAAAGTATTTACGTACACCGATAAAGATACTCTTCCGCGGCCGCGTTACTACCGGGTCGTAACAATATCCGACACAACCATGCAGCTTGCACCGTTCGGATCGCCGGCCGGCTATGTAGAGGAATATCACAAGAGAAGAATTAATCTTGCACCGAGTGTTACCTCACTCTATCATCAGGAATTCATCGGCAAGTTACAGCCGATGCAGGTACTCAATCATGATTTCACCGTCAAGACAATGTTCGATGGCGAGATCAAGCTGATCTGCGTCGATAGCAGTGTCCGCTTTACGATCATGAAGAATGGAGTAAAAATTCAGGAGCTTCCGACTCGAGATTATTTCGCAACTTTCCCGCCAGGTGATTATACATTACGCGTTGTCTATCGCGACGAACATGCCGACAAAACAAAACGGGCAGAGTATAATTTAGTTGTTGCCGAAACCGAGACGCCGAGGTAATTTATATCTAGTCATTCTGAGCGAAACGAAGAATCCCATAAGGTTTTAACTGCTTCTTCATTCGCGAAAAAAGAAAGAGATTCTTCATCCGCCAAGGCGGATTCAGAATGACGATAAGGATAAGAGTTTAGCTCGCCTTAATTAACTTTGAATACTCAGCGACGAAGATCCGCTGGAGTTTTAATTGCTCTGTTATTGCACTAAGAATATCTTTTGAATTTTCGATCAATCCGTTTATGATGCGCTTTGTCTGTGCGGATGCTGTTACCGGAAATTGCTTCGGGATAACTACATCGATCTTTTGCAAGAGCGGCCTGAGTTGCTGAAGTTGAGAGGATAGCAAAGAAAGATTGGAAGTGATCCGGTCCTTCGAAGCTGAAGAAAGGTCTTTATGATACGTTGCCTGATGTGTTTTAAAACAATTCTGATCATTACCACAAGGCTCTTTTTGCTGTAAGCGATTCGATTGCTCGATCGCTACATGGACGTGATAATTATACACATCAGTGATCGCCTTGTACGACGCGTCGTAGGTATTTCGTAACTCCTGTAAACTCTTAGCCAAGGCAAGGCAGGAATCGGGATTCACACCTGAAAACACGGTAGCAAGCATCTGGTCATCGTTTCCGTTTGAAACAACGGAATCGCGCGTTTTCCCTTTTGGCGGTGCGGTTTTCTGTTTGCCAAAATTCTTTGAAGAATTTGCGTTGGGGCCGCTGTTATCGGCCCGCAAGGACTTTACATAAGTATCCAGCTCATTTTGGAGCGATCGGAGATCCAAAGTGGTATCTAAGGAATCGGCAGAAACGGTCGTTAAAGCGCCATCGGCAGGCATTGCCGTGGGAACGACAAGCTTGTTCAGATACGATTCGAAGCTCTTAACTTGTGCAAATAAGGGAGTTACACTGAAATTAATCGCTGTTGATAAGAATAAAAAGGCCGCTATGAAGCGTTGATATTGTCTCATGTTCATACTACTCAGCCCTACAAAGATACGATTGTTTTCATTCCGATGCCCTAAAACACCGTCATTCTGAACGCAGCGAAAGCGCATCAAATAAAACGCCCCGCCTTTTCAAGGCGGGGTTGGGGTGGTTGATTACAGCATTTATTTAGTCTGTAATAAATAAAAGAGTCGCCTTATCATGGGGTCAACCACCCAACCCTCCTTGAAAAGGAGGGCTTTATCATTGGGAGATTCTTTCTTTTAAAAATTGTCGAGCTAATTGTAGAGTTACCCAATCACAGATTCCTCCCTTCGGTCGGAATGACAATGAAATAGTAGTGTCATTCCGAACGGAGTTCGCCGAGGCGGACTATGTGAGGAATCCCGTTCGGTATTTGCGAATGAAGCATTGTCAAAAACCTTAGGGGGATTCTTCACTTCGCTCAGAATGACAGTGAAACAGTATACCATCCGAATAGATGAACCGTTTTCTAAAAATCGGGATTCATAACCGGATAATAAAACACAACATCATCTATGGCAGACTCAAAAGACACTAGCACACCAAAAGTAACCGGCATCGGAGGCGTATTCTTTTTTTCCGATAACCCGAAGGATATGAAGGATTGGTATGCGAAACACCTGGGCATGGAATTCAACGAGTGGGGTGGTTCGAGTTTTGAATTCAGGGATCTCCATAATCCCGAGCAAGTCGGCTCACTGCAATGGACGTTGTTCAAACCCGATAGCGACTACTTCTCTCCTTCGAAGAAAGAATTCATGATCAACTATCGCGTTCAGAATCTTGAAGGGATGTTAGCCAAGCTCAAGGAAAATGGCGTAACCGTTCTTGATGATGTTGCAACTTATGATTTCGGAAAGTTCGTCCATATCATGGATGGCGAAGGAAATAAGATCGAGCTCTGGGAGCCGGCGGACGCGTAGTACTTTTGCATGTCATTGCGAGGGAGTCGCGAGCAACGCACTAGCTCCGTAGGAGTGGCATGTTGGTAGCCCCGTGCGTTAGCGCGGGGATAGGATGTAAAGAAAAGCCGGAGCTCCGTAGGAGCGAAATGTAATTTCAATTTTCCAGAACATGTCGCTCCTACGGAGCTTTTACATTCATTAATCTTTACCCAGGGCTTACGCCCTGGGCTACCAATATTTCGCCCCGCTGGGGCTTTGAGTATATAATCTCTTGCGGAATTACTCTTGCTGAAATTGGATTCGATTATATCATCATTTCGATAGAAGGAATGTATTATGATCAGGTACTCAGTTATTCTCTGTTGCTGTATTGGAATGCTATTTAGTGCAAGTGCTTCGCTTGCTCAGCAGAATCATTCGAAGAGTAAACTTAACGCCGAGCAATTGCATAAACTTATTGATTCGCTTTCAAAAGAATTAGAATCACTAGAAGAAGATGAGTCTGTCTTCACAGATACTTCCGCATTTGGTAATTTGTTCGGCGGATTAAAAGGCCTCGATCTCTTCCCGCAGATGGATCTTGAAAATATCCCTTCGCCGTTGCTTCTCAACATACAGCCCCTACCATGGAATAATGCTCCCTTTCCCAATCTGCCGAATCCTCCGATGCAGCAATTTCATTTAAAGCCGATGCCTGTGCCTCGAGATGGCACACCGATCCCAGATTTCCCGGGATGGCGCATTGAGTTATTGAAGTATATTTACCAGCGGGTTTAAGTAATCTGGATCGAGTGGCAGCGAAATTATTTATCAACAATTTATTCACATATCAAATATATTTGATATTTTAATTTGGATTTTTTGTAAATATTTCGTATATTTGCACCGTTGAAATTCGAGGTCAGACAGGAGTGTCTGGTCAACGTTGAGTCCGCTTCGGCGGACTCTTTTGTTAAGGGGTATTTTTGAGTGGGGTGTATAGCAGTTCGGATGATTTATAATGGGGTTACGGACCCATGTCGGGGAAAGGGGAACGGGTAAAGTATAAAGGTGAAGGGGGATGACACTCAAGATATTCGTCATTCTGAGTGGAGCGAAGCGGAATGAAGAATCCCCTTCGTTTTTCGCGGATGATACACTCTCGAAAACCTTAAGGGATTCTTCGTCCGCCTTGCGGCGGCTCAGAATGACAGTTGTTGACAAGATGGTAATGAATCATTTTCTGGTTGCGCCCTTTATATATTGCTATGGCACATATTATCGAGCCGGTTGAATCCGGCAAGCTTTATGAATTTCAAGGGAAGATGCCCGAAGTCCATCCGAGTTGCTTTCTGGCTGCCGGAGCGCGCATCATTGGCGATGTCGTTCTTGAAGAGAATGTCAGCGTGTGGTTCAATGTCGTCATTCGTGGCGATGTCGAGCGGATCCGGATCAAGCGCAATTCGAACATTCAGGATAATGTCGTTATTCATGTGACGCATTTTAAGAATCCGACAGAGATCGGGGAGAATGTTACGGTCGGCCATAGCGCCGTACTGCATGGATGTACGGTTCTTGACGGAGCGCTTATCGGCATCGGCTCGGCAGTGCTTGATCGGGCTGTTATCGGTGAAGGAGCGTTAGTCGCTGCTGGTGCTGTCGTTACCCCCCACACTCATATTCCTCCGGGCATGCTTGCCGCCGGAGTACCGGCGAAGGTTATTCGAACCTTAAGCGATGAAGAGCGGCAGATGGTAGTCGAGGGCTCGGGGAATTACCGCAATTATGTACAACACTATCGGAATGAAATTCCCGCCGTAAACTGGGCTGTGGGGGAATTTCCAAAATAAGGGGATAAAATATATTTAATCCCAACGCATTGATTTATAAGTACTAAGTCTCAAGATCGGTATATAAAGGGCAAGTTTTACTGTACTATTGTCACAAATATATGATTTTATGTGTCATTACAGTAGAATCGCAATCATACGAAGGCAACACAAGACGTGAAGAACATCGTTAAGAACGTTATGCCTTCGGGAAAGAAGGCGAGCAAGAGTGACGAAAAGGAGCCCGAATCTATAATGGATTCCCCAAGCGGCTTAACTTCTTCGATACCTCTATCGCCCGATCACGAGACACAGCTCTTTCACAATTTTCTGGCCGGTGACGACGCTGCTTACCGCACGTTATACGACGCCTTCGAACGTTCACTGTATATCTACTGCGTCCGCATTCTGAAAAACGAAAGCGAAGCACGAGATATCTTTCAGGACATTTGGGTGCGGATGTACAAGATGCGCGGTGAGAAGATCGAAGTCAGGCGCTTTTCCGGGTTACTGTTTACCGTAGCCCGTAACTACTGCCTGAACTCGCTTCGTGATAACAAGGCTTATGCAAGCATCTCATTCGATGAGCTGCCTGATGAAGCTGAGGTGATCGTCCGGACCAAGGACATCGAGAATGCCGATCTGCGTGAGTTATTGCAACGGGCGCTTTCACAGCTACCGTTCAACCAACGCGAATCGTTCATTCTCCGGGAATATGTCGGATATTCTTATGACGAGATCGCCGACATCATGGGCACGAATGCTGCCAATGTCCGGGCTAGAGCCCACAGGGCCAGAGAGCGGCTACGCACGATCATTTCAGCGTGGCTTGAACTCAAAAATGGCGAGAAAGAACTGTAACCAGATTGTATGAATACGACCATGACACAACACGATCGCATCAGCTCCTACATCGATAACGAACTAACCGGCGAACAGGAACAAGATTTTCTGATCTCGTTAGCTTCGAGCGATACGCTTCGCAAATCCTTCCGTTCGGAATTGGTTTTGAAGAACGTCATTCACCGCGATGACGTCCTGACCGAACCATCACGCGATCTTCGCCCGGCCATTCTTGGTGTTATCGGCGTCGGTGCAGCTGTCGCAACGGCTGAAACCGCCGATGCAGCACCTGCAACCGCTGTCATGAAAGCTTCCGGGTTTAAGACTTTATTTGCAACGAAGCTCAATACCCTCATCACGAGCTCGCTCATCGCTGTTTCGGCACTTGGCGGATATACCGTTCGTACAGCCATCACGCCTGAGGCTCCGGTACAACGCATTGTCGTCAGCCAGCCTGCACAGACGGCTGCGGCGAAACCACTTGAAATTCAAACACCGGTTGAGAAATCAACCGACGCATCAGCTGCTCTCTCAAGCGCCCCTGCTAAGTCGACTGCTTCGAGATCCATCGCGAAGAAATCACCATCGATGCAGTCCCAGGGCGGTGTGAATACACCGATCAATGTAGTCGGCAGCAATACTGTAAATATTACAACGACGAAAAAGAAATAAGCTAATCATAGTTACCTCTGCGAAACGTCTTCTGTAACCTATTCTTTCCATACGCGGGAATGAATGGATGCAGAAGACGTATTTTTATGTTTCTGCTTCTCATGCTTTCGCCGACCGAAGTTTGAAACAGTGCAAAAGATTGTAGCATATCTCTGCCTGGTACTTTTTCTCTCGCCTGCCAGCACCGCTTTGGCACAAGGTGCAACATCTCTCGGCGAATTTCAAGACTCGGTTTATTACATACCAGACATTACTCATCCGAATCCCGTAAGCCTATTCCTCGGCGGGGCCGCCGATTTTCATTTCGTCAAAGACGGTCTTCTCCCTATTCCACTCTCTACAAACTGCGATGCCTTTTTGAATGGTCATGGAATTCAGCCTCTACTCCAACTTGGGTTGAACATTCCGCTCGATAGTGAACGGAGATTCTATATACGACCATCGCTCTTTTTCGAAGGCTTGGGCGCCGATCACACTTGGGCGGAGTATGATAGCGTTGTCAGCGAGATTGTAAACGGGCAGAGGCACTATCGTGTGGCTCAGTTCGATCATACGATCACAAATTATACGAAAGCTATTGGTCTCGGAGCATTGCTCAACTGGCAGGTAGTACCTCACTTCTCGATCGGCGTAAGATTTTCAGCAGCTGCATTGTTCGATCAAACCTATATCAAGATTGAGCGAGCAGTATCAAGTGGCGACCTGATAAGGGTTGGCGGTGATTCTGTTAGAGAAAAAATTGACACCAGTGGTTCGCTGCCGAATGCAGGGTCGTTTTATGCTGCGTTAAATTTCCGAGCGGCACTCGACTTACCACTTTCCAGACAACTTCGCGCTGAGCCAAACGTTTCGTTTAGCCTGCCATTAGTTGAAGCGGTGCCATATTGGTCGCACTACTCATTGCGTGGGGGGATAGATTTTGTATACGAACTGCCAATGACACCGGATACTACTCTCATTGAACATCATATCAAGGTATGGCATGATAAACCACCAGAAATAAAGAAGCCGGTATTTACCGCGCATATCGAAGCCGCCGCACTCGGGCCTGATGGCAAAGAAGAACTGGTTGCTCGCCTTGAGGTCAGGGAAGTAAAAGCACGCAATGCATATCCGATGCTCAATTACATCTTTTTCGATAGCGCCAGTAGTGACATAGCCCCCAGATATGTTCAGTACCAGAGCGCCGAAGAAGCAACCCGATCATTTAAAGGCTCCATCGAACGCCGTGGCGAACGAACAAGCGACCTCTACCTCGAAACGTTAAACATATTGGGCGATAGGCTTCGCCGACAGCCTACAGCAACAGTTCGGCTCGTAGGATCGAACAGCGGATCTGACGAAGGCAATATCGAATTAGCAAGGCATCGTGCCGAGACGATCAAAAATTATCTGCACCGAATCTGGGGCATCGATGATAAACGCATGACCGTCAGCGGATCGCTGCTTCCGGAAAAACCAAGCCCCAACACGATCGCAGAAGGACAAGCTGAAAATAGGCGAGTTGAAATTATCCCGAGCGATATAAGCATTACCGATCCGCTCTATGTTACGAACATCGAGCGAACAGCAAATCCGCCGAAGCTTAATATTAATCTGAGTTTCGATCCGGAAGAAACAGTCCGATCATATAGGGCATCGTTCAAGATCGCCAACATTGAAGTCTCTTCGTTTGAAGGTGATAGCCTGACTGCTACGCGAAGCACAAGATGGTCGGTACCGGAAGAAGCTCTGACTACAAATGCCGACTCCCTTAGCATTGATCTGATAGCCCGCGATCTTCATAACGAGATCGCTTATGCTCATACATCTATCAAACTGACTCAGCAGCATAGTACAAGCAGCGAGGAGCAAACGATCGATCGCTTCAGCTTGATCCTATTCGGCTTCGATGAATCTTCGCTTGGTGCAAAAAATGAGCGGACACTTGGTATTGTTGCCGAAGCATTACGAAAGATCAAGCCCAGATCGATCACTATTAGTGGCTATACCGATGAACTTGGTGATGAAAATCATAACAATGAGCTTTCAAGGCAGCGGGCTGAGACAGCAGCCGCCATGCTCGAACGAGAACTTCGCAAAAGAAACATCGCTGTTCCGCCAACGATCATGATCGAAGGATTGGGTTCAAAAGGACACCTGTATGATAACCGGTTACCGGAAGGCCGCTTCTTTTCGCGAACCGTTATGATCACCATCGAACGATGAACTCTTAGTGATTTTATGACCTATATATTAGACTGACTCATGGGACTTCACAGGTCATATTCACCAAGAAATAGTGGGCTATTGCTCGTACTGCTGATTCTATTTTGTAGTCCCATCACCCTCTTTTCCCAACCCAAGATCGTCCGCGTCCAGCCAGATGCATTGGCTCCCGGTATGACTGTTGCCATGGAGCTGCTTGTTCCAGCGAAAGATACCGGTGCTTTCGGAGCAGATGGTGTATATCTGCCTGAGACAAAGCTGGCATATGTAAATCCTTTTGATTCAAATCGCGCTATCTTCGGACCGGTCTGTGTATCGTGGCATGGTAGAGTCCTTCAAGTACCGGTAATGGTACCCACATCAGCATCTGAGGGTGAAGTTCGATTTCAGGTATTATCCGGAAATCGCAAAAGCGATGTCACATTTAAAATTGTAACTCCACAATCGATCTTTCTAAACGGTGTCGGGACAATTGATACAGATAAATTAGATTCAGGAAATACTCTTGTCGTTCAATCGCTCAATTTATCTGGTAATGCATTTCCGTTAAAAGGATTATTTGATTTTACTAAGGCCGATCCGGATTCATCACTCGAAGGTAATCCTCGCTATCACCCCATTTTTGTATTAGCGCAACAAACGATCACGCTATCCGGTATCGAGCTTTCGGTTTCTGCCGATACTCTCAATGGCGGCCATGGCGGCGGTGGCGGCGGGCATGGTAACACCGGAAATGGCGGAGCGGGCTATACCGGTGGTGGAAGCGATCCAGGGTTTTCAGGTGGGCAAGATACTACCGTTAATACAGGCTCGGGGTTTAATGCTACTAATGGCTTCGGCGGAGCATCAACTACTGGCGTTCGAGGGGGAGCAACGGTGGTTGGCTCTAGTTCGCTTGACCAAGGTGGTGGAGGCGGAACCGGTTGCCCTTATGGATCAAGTGGTGGTTTTTCTACTGATAACGATACATCATTGCATGGAGGCTTTGGTGGTGGTTCCGGAGGAGGAGAACAGAACAACTTAATTTATGGCGGCGGTGGCGGCGGTTTTTCTTTTAAAGGTGAAAAGGGTGCTGGAGTTGGTGATAACGGCGGCCTATCTTACGGCGGAAGATTTTTAATGCCGATGCAAGGCGGCTCAGGTGGCGGAGCAGGTAACTCTGCGCTCGACGATGCCGATTCTGCTGGCTCCGGTGGAGGAGGTGGTGGTGGAATTGCAATGATCGCTTACGATAAAGTTGAATTAATAAATAGCAGCGTTACTGCAAAAGGAGCCAATGGTATTTCCGGAAAAAAACAAAGCGAAGCTGGCGGTGGAGGAGGATCTGGAGGTGGAATAATCATCGGTGGACGTAATGGCATTCTCGATAGTAACTCCACCATTGAAACAACTGGCGGCTTTGGCGGACTTGGTGGTAAGACCATCGATAGCATAAGCCGAGGCGGCAACGGCTCCATTGGCCGCATTCAAATTCAAGGAGATATTTCCGATACAACCCATTTCACTGGCGTACTTTCGATCGCACCTATAGTTCAAATACCGGTAGATACATTACGTGGCCATTTCGATACAATAAGTGGTTTAGCCGGCAGCAAAAATGATTTGAGTGATTCGATCAGAGTGTATTACCGCGATCATCATAGCGGCTGGCGATGGATAGATACCGTTCGATTTGTAAAGAACTCAAAACTAGTCTGGCAAGTGATATTGCCAATCGCTCATGATCCGCAGGTATTTATTACGGTCTACGAAAAAGTCAATGCACCTCAATCGTCATTCGCTAATTACGAGCCGGCATGGTTCACGAGCCATCTTTCCAGTGCGATCATAGAAAGTCATCCCTCTCCTGATCTCGTCGTACAAAGCGACACGCTCGATTTCGGGACGATCCGATTCGATACCTGTATTCGCGCTGCGTTTAAGATCTCTAATAGCGGCGGAGCATTATTAACAATCGACTCTGTCACGATCAGTAATTCGAAATTTTCCATTACGGGCTTTCCAAAGTCTATCGCATCCGATAATCATGATAGCCTTATCATTACCTATTGTCCTAACTCGATCGTAGGATGTGACTCAGCTACACTCGTCATTTATTCGAATGACGGCAGTCGAAGGGTTGTACTGCTTGGCTGCGGAATCGATAAGGATGAGCGCGTTTCGATCGTACCACCTATACTTAAATTTGGAAGAGTGCATGTCGGCGATTGCGATACACTTTCAGTGGTGGTAAAGTCGATCGGCAATGACGTTGTGACGATCAACCCTGATAAATTATTTAAGACCCCGTACGAGATCATCTCACCTACAGCACCAGTTCAGTTGGCAAAGAACGACTCTGTAAAAATTACTATCCGATTCTGCCCTACTGATTCGGGCTCATTCCGCGCGCCATTTATCCTTACTCATCGCCTCGACTCCATCGTTGCCATAGGTATCGGTACGGTCCGAATATTGACTGCTCCGATTCACATAACCGATGGTTCAGTATGTAGGAATGGTTGTGATACGATCAGATTTGTTGTCTCATCCGGTGGAAATGATACGGTACAGTTTACCCAACAGCCGATCGGAGGTGAAATAACGTTGCCGACATTACCCTTTATCATTCCTCCGCATTCCGATACTGAAATCGTTATCCGCTATTGCAGCATCAATGATGATTCCGTTGCTACCATTCATTTTAATTCTACATCCGATTCCGCTGTAACAACCGAGATCTCTTTCCATGTAACTAAGATCGACTTCGCTACTACCGCTGGCAAAACAAGTTTCGGGCCGATCTGCCTATCCAGTCTCGATAGTACCGATCTACAATTCACTAGAGTAGGCAGCGATACGTTACAATTCTCAGATGTCATTCTTGCAACACATACTGTATTTTCGATGAGTCAGGTCGCTAAAAAAGATTCATTGTTCGTACATTTCGTCTATGATCCTGTTGCCACTGGCAATGACTTCGATACATTGCGCTTTCGGGTAACCTCTGGAAGCTGCGATTCTATTATAACGATACCCCTTGTTGGGAAAGCAACGAATGGCGGCATTAGTCTTTCGGCTACGTCCATTGATTTTGGGACCGTCGAGGTCGATAGTTGTCGTGAGGATTCCATTACCATCTCGCTACCATGCGGTGCGCCGGAGGATTTGCAACTGGTACTTCCCTCTGCGCCATTTCAACTTATAAGTCCCGCCGATGGAAAGATCTCATTAACCGATGGAGCATCACAGACTATTACATTTTTGTATTGCCCATCGCTTGGAAAGAAGGATTCCATTTCTCTCAAACTGACCGGTACTACTACCGATACCTTCATTACACTGGTAGGCGTTGGGCATTCACAAGTACCGGAGCCGTTCATCCGATTCCATCTTGAAACGGTCGTTAATGTTTCAACTGATAACGAATTTAGCTACCAGATTTCTGTCGATAGCATTGCAAATGCAGATCTCATTCGCTCGATCACTGCTGAAGTAGGATACGATCCGTTCATTCTTCAGGCCAGATCGATAAAGCCATCGATTCCTTCGCAATGGGTACAACTGAGTGGCTCTGAGAGCATCCCGGGTACTTTTGCTTTTTCTGCATCAGGAAGTACTTCACTTGTTAAGGGCCCGTTCGCGTTGCTTACGATCAAACCGTTCTTTGGTTCGGCAAGTAGTTCTGTGGTGACTTTGAGTAAGGTGTTAACTACTCCAGTGCAATCTATCGTCGGCTCCGATAAGGGCTTAGTAACTGTTACTACCTGTCCCGATCCGCCCGGCTCGAAGATCGTGGCCGGTGATTACCACTTCGATGGCATTCTCTCTAATCCGGTTTCATCGCTGTTATCATTCGATGCTACGTTTGGCGCTGCCGGGCCGCTTGCCATTAAAGTGTATAATGTAATGGGATCGTTAGCGCTCGAATCTCTTGTTGAAAATCAAACAAGCGGGAAGCATCACTTCACGATCGATGTTTCTACCTTATCTGCCGGAGCGTATAAACTCGAACTTGGAAGTTTGGGATGGCTCGGCGGATCTTCGTTTATCATTCAACACTAATGATCGCTCTCTCGACCTGGAAGCACGGCTTCATCCCGAATCAGATCTCAACCGATATTTTGCGCAACGGTGGCACTGCATTAGATGCCGTCGAAACCGGTGCCCGTTATTGCGAAGCCGATGAGACTTGCATGTCCGTCGGCAAAGGCGGCATTCCCGATGAACTCGGTGTCGTTTCGCTCGATGCTTCGATCATGGATCACGAAGGAAATTGTGGTGCGGTGTGCTTCGTGCAGGAGTATCTCCATCCGATCTCGATAGCCCGCAAAGTGATGGAGCAATCACCACATGTGATGCTTGCCGGTGTTGGTGCTGAGCGATTCGCAGAAAAGCACGGCTTCACTCGGGAAAATTTATTAACCGATGGAGCAAAAAAACTGTATGACATTTGGAAAAGCCGCCCGGAAGGATTATCAGTCAGGCTCCGCCGTTCGGAAGAAGGCGAACACGAATATGTTTTTGAATATGAAGAAGATGGCATAAAGAGAGTGTATGGCCGTGAGAATTTAAATGAGTCACACGATACCATCGGCTTACTCGGGCTCGATAAAAACGGACATCTCGCTGGTGCTTGCACTACTTCAGGATTAGCATTCAAATCTCACGGACGTGTTGGAGATTCACCCATCATTGGCGCTGGCTTATATGTTGATGGCGAAGTTGCAGCCGCTGTTGCAACGGGCAATGGCGAACTTGTCATGCGAGCCAACTCCAGCTTTCATATTGTTGAACAGATCCGCCAGGGCATTGAACCCGAAGTTGCCATCAGCAATGCGCTCGAGCGGATTAAACGCGATAAACACCTGACCGAAGAAATGCAGGTAGGCCTTATGGTTATTCGCCGCGATGGAATCTGGTGGGCTGGCAGTTTGCGCGACGGATTTCAATTTGCTTCCGCTTCTGCAACTCAGGCGAATACACTGTATCAAGCTAACGGCATTCATTACAGCATTGTAAAATGAATATTTTAATTACCGGTGCAAGTCGCGGCATAGGGAAAGCGATCGCTTTCGAAGCTACAAAAGCCAGACATTCGGTAGCGCTTGTCTCAAGGAACATAGAAGTATTGCAGCAAGTCGAAGATGAGATCACATCTCTTGGAGGAATTGCAAAAAGTTTTCAATGCGATGTTACTTCCTCAAAGCAAGTAGCCGAATTAAGGACACGAGTGCTTGAGCATTTTCCGGGTATTGATGTCGTCGTTAACAATGCTGGTGTTGCTCCCTCGGCAAAGCTTGAAGATACAACTGATGACTTGTGGAGCGATACCTTTTCAACTAATGTCTGCAGTACGTTTTATATAACTCGGACATTTCTTCCCGAGCTTCGAGCTAGCAGCAACGCCCATATCATTAATATTGCTTCAACTGCAGCACTTGAGGGATTTGCCTATACTGCCGCTTATACTGCCTCTAAGCATGCTGTTCTCGGTCTTTCACGGGCGTTAGCCAAAGAATTATTTAAAGCAAAGATCACTGTTTCAACGATCTGTCCCGGCTTTGTTCGCACCTCGATCCTTGATGAAAGCGTTAAGAATATCACTGCAAAAACCGGCATGACAAATTCCGATGCGGAGCGACAACTCGGCACAATGAATAAAACTGGTAAGATCATTGAACCGATTGAAGTTGCCGAAGCTGTCATCCTAGCCCTGACGATGACACCAGATCCAAACGGTTATGAATTAATACTCTGATGCTTGCCGAACCGTTAAAGGCTCTTATTCATGCTGCTACTCTCGCGGTCAGGCCAACATGGAGAACTGAGTTGCTTGAATTCCTCTATGAATTAAAAGAAAAAAAAATAGTTGCTGCCGAAGAGCTTTATGAAGTGTTTTTACAGACCTATCTTTTCGCCGGCTTCCCTGCTGCCTTAGAAAGTGTACGATTACTTGAAAAAGTATTTGGCACAGTCCATTCGCATTCGATTCCCATCGAAGAAGAGATCGCCGCTGAATATTTGCAATTCATTCAACGGGGCAGCGATCTTTATAAGCAGATCTATGCTATAAATGCTACCCGAGTTCGCGATGAGTTACTTCGGTTGAGCCCTGAGCTGGCAACCTGGGCATTAGTCGAAGGATATGGCAAAACGCTTTCGCGACCTGGGCTCGAATCTAAAAGCCGTGAGCTTTGCATCGTCGCTCAACTCACTCAACTCGGCTGGGAGCGGCAGCTATATTCTCACTTGCTTGGAGCAAAAAATACCGGAGCATCGATCACTGAGATCACTGAAGCAGTATCCATTGGCGCTCGAGGCGATTCCAAAGTATTCGGCCATGCCGAACAACTCGTTAAAAAACTTGTTTAAGCAGTGCTTTTTGAGACGAATTGCAAGCTAAGAAGGTCATATCATTTTGTGTCGCATTGCTCTGCTGTATTGGCTGCAGCAAGCAAGACGCACCGCCACCATTCTACTCGAGTGCAACCTTTGTACTTGATGGTACCCATAATATCCCCAAAATAGGGGCACCGGTATCTTCCACGACTATTACACTTGCTTCAAAAGAGGCACCAACCACGCCGCCACTTTCTATTCCCGGCGCCGATACCGAGACATTCGCCATCGCTCAAGGCAAAGACATAATTATTGGTAGCCCTCGTTCGTCGCGAATACTTGCTCGTTCGACCGATAGCTCCAACATTATTGAATTACTTGCCGATAGTTCTCACATTTACGCCATCCATCTTAATGGCACTATTGAATCCTATCTGATCGATGGCAAACTGCAATGGCACTCTGCTACTCCCTCATTCCCAAAACCTGGCTCGGTACTATTCCATGGTAGCCTAATTCTCTTAAGCGATTCAGTAGTCACTTCCCTTGCAACCGGTGACGGTTCGCAAAAATGGAAATACAACACAACACTCTCCCCGATTTCGGCTTGTGTCAGTTGGAAATTTGATGTACTATATGTTGCTTTAAGCAATAATAATCCTGCGTTAGCAGATAGCATTGTCACACTCAAAGCAAATGGGAATATCTTCGCAAGATTTGGTTTTGCGACGACTCGGATCACTTCAAACTTATGCATTGCCGGCGATAACATTGCTTTTGGATATTTAAGCGGAGCCGATACTGCCGCGGCGCGTCGCACCACACATCTTTCCGTTTGGAATCTTGCTTCGGCAACACCGCAACTAAAGTGGAAGCAGCATTTACTCTACATTCCAAGCACTGTAAGCTATAACGGAAAGATGATCATCAGTGGCGGCTTTCGCGAAACCGAAGGCGAAATCGTAAGCGGCATCGATGCTTTTCACATCGATGATTCGGCTACTGTTTGGCGTCGTCGCTTTACGTATCCACTCGTTTCAACCCTCACTGTTTCGTCTTCATATGCCTATATCCCATTCACGTTTTCAACTCAGGCTACCGTACCAACAAAAACCGTACTGAGCATCATCGATCTTTCCGATGGCAAGACTCAATCCGAATTTAATATTCCGGATGCTGAAGCAGGATTTGTTCAAGGCGTAGGAATGCCCGTCGATGGAATGCTATCCTATGCCGATCGCTCACAGTCCAAAGTCTATTTTCTCAAACCGTAACGAATGAATTTTTTTAATAAGATCATTGCCGGCATACTTCCGATCGTCCCGAAGCCGATCGTCAGGAAGGTCAGCTCACGATATATTGCCGGCGCGACAATAAACGATGCTGTTTCAACAGTTCGAAAGCTCAATAGTGAAGGAGCAATGGCAACGGTCGATGTGCTTGGTGAATACATTAAAGTCATCGGTGAAGCTACGGAGAATACAAGATATTCCGTCGAAGTTCTCGAAGCAGTTCATAAGAATAGTATTGATTCGAATCTATCGATCAAGCTGACTTCGCTTGGACTTGGCATCGATCCTGCAGCTTGTGAAAAAAATGTTCGCCTGATCCTTGATGCTGCCAGAACGAATGGAAATAATTTTGTTCGTATCGATATGGAAGATTCGCATTATACAACCGCAACTCTTGACCTGTATGACAAACTCCGCAAGGAATATTCCAATGTTGGAGTCGTACTGCAGGCCTATTTGAAGCGAACCGAATCTGACATCAAACGACTTATGGATGGCGGCCCAACAAATTTTCGACTTTGTAAAGGTATTTATATTGAGCCAGAAGAGATAGCATTTAAAGACCGACAAGAAATTCGCAATAATTATCTGAAATGCCTTGATCTTTTATTCAGCGGTGGCTCATATGTTGGCATTGCCACCCACGATGATTATTTAACATCAAATGCAGAGCAGATCATCAAAAGACATAACCTGAGGCGCGGCCAATATGAATTTCAAATGCTGCTTGGTGTCAGGGAGCAACTCCGACGGTCTCTTATTTCAAACGGGCATCGTCTTCGCGTCTATGTCCCATTTGGAGCTGATTGGTATGGATATTCAGTTCGACGATTAAAAGAAAATCCGAGCGTTGCCGGATATATCGTTAAGGCAATGTTCGGTGGTGGAAAATAACGGTTCATAAATTTTCAAATCAATGCATTTCGAAAAACACTTTACCCTTGAAGAAGCTACTTCCGCTCTCGAAACGGTTCAGCCGATCCTTGAAGAGATCGTTACCCTCAAACAGGAATTAGATGAAAAAGGGTATGATGTATTTAAGCATCAGTATTTCGGTGGCATCGGCCCAAACGGACAAAAATTCTTTCCTACTGAAATGGAGAGGCTCGTTTCGCTTGTTCGCGATCTATCGGAGCTTGGAATTGAATTGAAAGACCTCGACACCGGCCTGATCGATTTTCCTCATATTCGTGAGAACGGCGAGGAAGTTTTTCTCTGTTATAGGCTCGGCGAAAACAGTATTGTTGCCTGGCATTCGCTTAGTAGCGGTTTCAGCGGCCGCCAACCGCTCGATGAATTATAATTTTTTAATAACCAAATTCGTATGAAGTATCTTGTTCGCTCTATT
>DASTAO010000421.1:0-4115 GCA_035712525.1 Kapaibacterium sp. (SeqCode) | reverse complement strand
AGCGATCACCGTCAACTCCATTGCGATATCCCGGTGAGGATGAAGAATACGAAGCACAGCCGCTAACGAAATATCTTACCAGCTACTATATAAAACACAACAAAAAATAATCAGAGATCAAACCTGAATCCAAAGACCATCGTCTGATCCAGTTCGCGGCGAGGAGAAATATTTCTGTCATATAACACGTGCAGCGTATAATCAATGCTTAGGAATTTCCATTGCAAGCCGCCAAGTACAAGCGAGCCGACGCGGCAATTTTCAATATCATCAGTAAAATGATCTTTTGTTAGCGCAACGGTCCTCATGCTGGTTTTTAGCGTAAAATTCTCGCCGATGGCTCTGCTATACGCGAGTTCAAGAATGGCACTATAGCCCGATTCAACCGTGAACTGCTCCTGTACATGGGAGAGGGGGTTATTCTCATCGATCACAAATTGCCTATTGCGGGCAAGAACGAATTTATCTGTAATCGTTTGCTGATAGGCATAACCGGCACCGAGCACGAATTCAAATTCCCATGAATTATCCTGGGCAAATAGATGAGTCTTGTGGCCGAGGAATAACGTCTCATATAAAAAAAGCGGATCGAGGAAACGAGTCTCGGTGCTATCGATCATTCCCTTGCCCATTTCCGTCTCACCGGTCACTTCAAAAAATAATCGCAACCCAAGATTTTTCGAGAGGGTTATCGAGGGCACTGCCGAAAGCTGAATATGGTCTTGCGATTTTAACGGCGGCGCATCACGGGTGACAAGCGCTCCATACTGAGCAAAGAGCGAACTCGCAAACTGATAGCGCGATCCTTCATAGGAGAACTTTGATTGCAACTGAGCAAGCCACTGCAAATTTTGCGTCTCCTCCTGATCCCGGCTAATGCTCTGGAAGGTGAAGCCGATACTGGGTGAAAGCGAGAAAGAGATAGTGTGATCGACAGGAGGTTCTTCGGCTGGGGTTTGAGAAACCACGGAATCAACCGCACCCCTCAATGAGGTTGAATCCTGCTTAGTGAGTGAATCTTGCTGGGCTATTGCAGCCCCGTTCAAAATCAATAGTGCAAAAAGTGTCAGTACAAATTTCATCCCTGATACGAACGATCGTGTGCAATATAAGTGATATTTTATAATGAACGACCGAAGTCATATTCTGTGACAGAATAAACCATTAAAGAACCAACTGAGCATAACTACCAAATTATGTCCATTCTGGAAAAGAGAAATTCTTCATCACATTATCAATAATTAACTCAATGTTTCCAGAGGAATCTGGTTCAAATCCGTCCTTGCCTGTTCCACCAGTGTGGTACCAGGTCTTCCCAAAATTATACCCACTCTTAAAGTGAAAATCTTTTTCCCAGTCTCTTACCGCGTTGACATTTTGAGGATCGCCATTGATATAAATTACTGCTCGGTCACTTACAGCCCCTAATAAAAAAGCACTGTCTGTAATACTTCGTTCGCTAACCTTTCCCTGAGTAAGTGACGGATTTGAGACTAAAAATAAATAGGCGACTCCTAATTGATTGACATTAAGAGCTTCAGTTGGTGGCGTAGAAAAGTAAGTTAACTTGAAGGTTCTCGATGCAGTATCAACAGTGCCTTCTCCGAAGACATAGAAGTAATCTGGAGACGAAGATGAAACCATCCAAACTGTATAGAGTTTTGCTGTAGAGGGAATAACCAGTTGTTTATTATATTTTATTGTTCCGGTAATTGCGAACATAGTGTCCGTAGCACCTGGCGAAGAACTGCTGGTACATGAAGTCAGAAAAGAGACTATACATAATGAGAGTATGGCAAAAAGTATTGTTCGAGTGTTCATAGTTTACTGAATCAAAAAAATATTACATCACGACCACGTCCCTTTAAATGGCACCGCTACATAATCGTCACTTTTGCCGCGGGCGATCGAGAGAGTTTGCCAATCTTCTGCTTTTATTTCTTTGGCGACATGGACGATCTGGCCGATGTGATATCCATAGTGCGATACTTGGCGGATAAGGGCTTTTACGACGGTATGTGGTTCGCCTCGGATCGTGATTATCTTATCGAGATCGGCTTCAGTGAGTGAATCAAGCGTCTCAAAAAAACGGCCATATCCTTTCTCGATATAGTCACGAAGTGAGGATCCGGTATCACCTTCAGTGATGAATTCGCTATCGCGGTGCCTATCGGATTTTTCTCCATCTTCCGTTAAGAAATTTGTCCATCGTGAGAGCATATTGCCGGCAAGATGCTTCAGGTTGATGGCAATGCTGTTCGTCTCAGTGTTGTATTGCCAGAACAACTGGTCGTCCGTTACCTGAGGCAATGTTTTATCGAGCAGATTTTTCTGAGAACGAAAGATCGTTCGTATTTCCTGTAAGAATTCGGTTTCAATGTTCATTGCTATACCCTTTCATACGACTCGGTTACTTCGGCAATGCGAACAGCATACTCCTTATACCATCCGGCTTTTCCCATTTCTTGCGCCTGCTTATGAAGCACATTTGCTTTCCAGTTCTTTACATCTTCAAGCGATCTCCAATAGCAAACGGTGATCCCATTACCATCCGCGTCGCGGACACTTTCCATCGCCAGAAAACCAGGCTGCTCTCGTACCAAACCATCCATCTCTTCTGCCATCGCGTCGTAACTCGCATCATCCATCCGGCGAACCGAAGAAAAGATCACGGCATAATACGGCACTGCTAAACCCGGCGATACAAACATCTAATTCTCCTTCTGTTTTCTTCTACTTCGTGAAATTCATTGTGCACGATAAGCTTAAGCTCTCGGCTAAATTCTTTTAACTCTTCATCGGTGATCGCCCACGGCGGACCGTCGTCGCTTTGTCCTTCTCTCCAGCCTCTGGCAACGACAAGTAAATCACCCGCGGGAGCTACAAGATCGCAAACCGATCTAATGGCTTGGCTTCGAACACTTCTCGGCAATGCCTGAACAGTATAGCATTCAAAGACAAGATCAAAATGCTGTTTCCAGCGCTCGGGAAACTCAAAGAGATCGACAGATTGATATTGTACGTTGCTGTTTGGAAATCGCTTCTTCGCCCATTCAATGGCACTCGGAGAAACATCGAAGGCTGTTACATTATAGCCCCGGCGAGATAATTCTTCGGCATCGTCACCAAGCCCACAGCCGACGACAACTGCCGATTTCCCATACCCAATGATATTATTAGTATCGAGCCAATCGACGAGATATCCGTTCGGCTTTTTATCGGCCCATGGAATTTGCGACGCATCGCCATTCGCACCGGAATATAATTTCTCGAACCAACCGGTCGCATCGCCACCAGAGATCGATGCTTCAACTAATTCACTTATCCGGTTGCGTTGTGCTGCACGTTCATTTACAACAGCCATGATAAAGGATGTTTTTGCATCGGTGTACGCTTCACGATCGAATTGGTAACGTTCAGCCAGTTCTTTTTTTAAGGATTCGTAATCGCGTCGGAGTTCTTCATCTGATCTGAGGCGATCGCGAAAATAAATGTGATTTCTCCAGAACGACCCCATCCGTTCGACAAGATGAATGTGATGCGTATGTGCACCACTCGGAAGTACTTTCTTAAAATATCGGCGTTGTGGAAGTTCAGCTTCGTATTCCGGAATGTACTGATATCCAAGGCCGACAATAATCGGTATCATTGCCTCGGCATCGGCAAGTGCATTGACTCCGAGAAGAATATCAATGATAGGCTTCGATGCTAAGCCATTCACTGATGTGCTGCCGATATGCTCGACTGCAATGGATTGGCTGAAGAGATCAAGTAGAGTGCTGCGTTCTGCCTCAAAGATAACAGGCCAGCTCGAATCGTACTCAGCTATGATTACCGGCTCGCTCATGCTCCTCCCTGAGTATTGAATAAATACGCATATCACAAATACCGCTCTTCATCATACTTGCCTGCCGCAATATTCCTTCGAATTGCATTCCAGATTTTTCCATTACCCGATAACTTCGAGTATGATCGCTGACGCAAAGTGCTTCGATACGGTTCATATCGGTATTAGCATAAATACTATCAATAACCGCTCTCGTTGCTTCGGCCACAATACCCTTATTCCAAAAATCATCATGTAAAGCATAGCCGACTTCAAGCCGTTTGCTTTC
>DASTAO010000420.1:0-3911 GCA_035712525.1 Kapaibacterium sp. (SeqCode) | reverse complement strand
TGATCCGGCAAAAACCTATGAATTCGTCAATAACGGGAAGATACTGTTTCTCGCCACCGGCAAATTAGCCTGGGGCTATGATGCCGCCACCGGTGAAAAGAAATGGGATTTGAAAGTCGATGATTATAATAAGAAAGGCCCTCACCAACTCGTCGGCGACGATTATATAGTCGCCAATGATGATAAAGTGCAATCCTATAGCGCCATCACCGGCAAATTAAATTGGGAAAAAGAATTTAAAGACATCGATCAGGATGATTTCCACGAATTATCATTCCTGAATACTACAGCCGTGCTTCGCTATGGCAAAGTTCATATCGGTGTCGATATGAAGACCGGAAATGAACTATGGAGACAGGAGATCAGCTACAATCAGAAAGCACTGGAAAAGGCAGGCTATAATTATAGCGTCATAAAAAGCCTCGATAAAATGATCGTCTTTACAAACGATGAGACCATCGATATCTACGATGTTAAGACTGGCAACCGCCTCGCTCGTTTCGAAGATTGCGAGCCTAACTATGATGTCGCCGCTAAGGGTAAGGACTGGGACTATCGCGATTCCACCGATCGATATCAAGTCTATCTGCTTGATGGCAAAGCGGTGCTGATCGACCTTCAGGAGAATAAAATGCTCGTTAATCACGAGATGAAGATCGACGAGGACCGGGTATTCTTTGTACCGACTAAATATGGTGTAGCAGTAATCGGCAAAAATGAAGTCGCTAATTTTCGATTTGCTGCCGGTACCACTGCTTCGATACCGATGGATGTTTCGAGCTATCGAAGTTTCTTCGCTTTTAATAATGTCGGTGGTAAAGATATTGCCCTTATCAGTATGGAAGATAATTTCCTTGCAGTCGATATGTCCAAAGATAAGATCCTTTGGCAAACGAATAGCCCAGAGGAGATTGACGATGGCTATGCCCACCGGTTATTAAAGCTTCAGGGCGATAATGCTATCTTCACCCTCGCAGTATCAAGCATGGGCAAGCGTAATCAGATGAAAGTAGTCAGCATTAATCTTATTAATGGCAAAATAAACTATGCTCATCTGGTAGCGAAATCGGATAATTACATACCTGGCCTCAGCCGTGCACTTGACAAGTTACAAGTAAAATGGACAAATCCAAATCAGAAGCCAAGCAATAGCACCGGTAAAGGAATGAGAACCATCGATCCAGGTTATGACAACATTGGCATTACCTACGACAACTTCGAATATAATGGCAATGTAGTTATTGCTTTGCATACTAAAGCCAATATGAGAAATCCGGAAACCGGTGATCGTGGAGGCGAAGGTTTTTTTGCCTTTAATCCATCAACCGGCGCCATTGCCTATAAAGATTATTTCCGTTGTGCCGATGAAGGTAAGGGCGGACTTGACCCAAAAGTTATTAAGCCACAGGACAATGTAGTAAGCAATGGAAAAGGGGTTGTCTTTATGCCAGGTGAAGAATGCATCATCGGCTTTGATCTTAATAGCGGCAAACGCATTTGGACGCAAGACAAACTCGAAGCAAAGCCGATCTCATTAGCACTTATCGATGGTACATTATATGTTCAGCTCGGCACCCAGGATTATGATGTAGTACTGCAAAAGAATTCTATCAAGTTTGCCAAATATAACGACGACGATCCGTATGGCTTTGCTGCCATTGACCCTGCCACGGGGAATATCATCTGGAAGATCGAGACAAAACAGACGGTTGGTGTCAATCAGCCTGACTTCTCCATCATGAACTACTACAATCCGAAAACGAAGCAGCTATATATTTCCGACGAGGAAAAACTCTATGCCTTAAAACTAACACGCGAAAGCAAGGGAGCCTTTGATTGGTCTATCAACCTCGATGATTCCAAGATCGGTGAAATGCCGTATAAGAAAACGTACGCCGTCACCGAGACCTTTATCGGTACAAAACCATCTACTCATACCACAAGCACTTACATCGGTGGTGGCTATACCTTAGAAACGACGTCAACCTACGGTGGTGTCGATCCGGAAAAGCAGCTTGAATATCTCGATGAAACCGGAAGTGCCGAACTATCAACTGTCTATACGAGCTTCTGGGGAAATATCTGGGGAGTAAGCGCACGTCGATGTCTGCGCATTGTTGCAGCTGATGGAAAAATTCTTGCCCTCGGCACCAAAGGAGCTTCATTGCTCGATGCAGCTTCCGGCAAACCGATCTGGGAGCATGAATGGGAATATGATCAGGATGCCGTGCAATATGTGCCACGCATTATCGGCAATAAGATAGTCTATTGCATGGACCGTCAACTGGCCTGCATGGATGTAGCCACGGGCAAAGTAAGCTGGCAAACCAAAGAAGGAAAGAAGGCAAAATATTTTACCTCACCGGATGACAAGTACCTCTTCTCTATAAATGAAGAGATCATTTCGGGGTATGAGCTGAAGTAAAGTCATTCGCTGCTATTAAACAAGAAACTTTATTTTTACAATTGGGTTGCTCTATCAAACGAGCAACCCAATGAAATTTTTTGGAGTAGTACTTTTTTTGTTAGCTGCTTTCTCAGCGGCATTTTCTCAATCGACAATAAAAAAGATTTCCGTCCCTCCCCAATTTCAACCTCTTTTTGATACTAACCGTACAGTAACGATCGACGATAGATTCGATATTTCACTATATTATATTGGCTCCTTGAAGCGGCCACGCTTCATGGCCATGGGGCCAAATAATGTCCTGTATGTTGCCGATATGAATAACCACGGCGTCTTTGCACTCAAAGATACAAATGGCGATGGCATTGCCGATACGGCAGTCGATGTCATTCCCTCGGTTGATACCGTTCATAGCCTTGCTTTTTACCGACAGTATCTTTATGCTGCGGAGCCTTCACGGATCAGGAGGTTCGAAGACAAAGATGGCGATGGGTTTTATGAAACCGAGACACCATTTATTTCAGGCATCGGTGCTGCCGGCCCCTACAATCATTTTACCCGCACGATCTATATCGATAGTACTGAAGGATATATTTATCTCGGTGTTGGAGCTTCGTGTAACGCCTGTCGCGAAAGTGATAGCGAGCGAGCATCCGTGCTACGATTCAATCTTGATGGCAGCGAGAGAATGGTATTTGCTTCCGGGCTTCGCAATGCTCTTGGCGTAACCAAAGGACCGTTCGGTGATATCTGGGTCACTAATGCCGATCGAGATAATTTAGGTGACTACGTTCCTCCGGAGATAATTACTCATATTCACCAAGGCGGATTTTATGGTTGGCCGTTTGCGTATGGTGACAAACAATACATTGATTTTACTAAAGGTCAGGAATTTCAATCGTTACTTCCGTTAACTGCTACCGATACCGCTCGCATCGAATCGATGGATGTTGCGGATATTTTTCTTCCGGCTCATTCGACTCCGATGGAAATATTGAATTATCAAAATGGAGCGAATATTTTTAATAAACCAACTTTTCTGGTTGCGATCCATGGAAGCTCACCAGGAGGGAAACCGATCGCAACCGGCTATAAAGTTATTTCTGCACAGTATAATTTTACCTCCAAGCAATGGAATACTTCCGATTTCATTACTGGGTTTCTTACCGATACGATTAATTATACTTACTGGGGGCGGCCGTGCGGCTTAGCGGAGGACTCTCTAAATAATGTAGTGTACTTAAGCTGCGACATCGGCACTCCGGCTATCTTTAAAATCACTCGATCGAAGAATAATAGTGTTCCTGTTCCAAAACTTGAGAAGCCGTTGTGTGGTTATCCGAACCCTGCCCACGGATCAGTTTCGATAAACATACCTATCTCAGTTTCAGCGACGATAGACCTCTTTGATGTACTCGGAAGAACCGTTTCTCACTCCATGCATCGCAATAACGAAAGTATTACGATCGACATGCAATCATGTGAGGGAAAGATCATATACTGT
>DASTAO010000419.1:0-15291 GCA_035712525.1 Kapaibacterium sp. (SeqCode) | reverse complement strand
GTGGAGTTTTGAGGGAGCTGTTTTCGGAATTACAACCATTCCTGGCAACATAGCAACGATCGATATTGGTGGAGGCAGCACGGAAATATCCTTTGGCTCTATTGATCGAAATGGAGGCGTTTGGAATAGTGGTCAAAGCATTGATATTGGTGCTGTGCGTATTAAAGAACGATTTTTATTGCAGCAACCTCGGGTAGCTGAGGCGCGGGCTTACATCAGAGAACAACTAACTCGCATCGTTCTTCCGGAAACAGATCTTCGTGCATTGATCGCAGTTGCCGGGACGCCTACATCATTAGCGGCAATGAAGTATAAGCTGGAAACATTCGATGCAAAGCGTGTCGATGGCGCCGTTATCCGGAAATTCGAAATTGAAGCATTAACCGAAGAGATGCTATCAGTTACTTCGCAAGAACTCATACAGCGATACCCAGCCGTTTCTCCAGCTCGGGCAGACATACTTCCTGCCGGTGCTCTCATACTTGAAGAGGCTTTAGGTGCATTAGAACTTGATTCGATTCGAGTGAGTACCCAAGGTGTTCGATATGGGATATTAGTCAGAGAGTTACGGAGAATGAAATAACAATACCGTAATCTTCGTAAATTTGCACTTTATCATTTGCCGCTACCCTAAATTCAATGCGTATTCTTGTTCTTGGATCCGGTGCTCGCGAACACGTCATTTGCTGGAAGCTTAAACAATCGCCTCTTGCTTCAAAGATCTATTGTGCTCCGGGTAATGCCGGTATTGCTGACTCCGCGGAGTTAGTGACCGATGTCGTGCCGACCGATGCAAAATCGGTATTGAGCTTTGCAATGAGAGAGCGGATCGATCTTGTTGTCATCGGTCCGGAAGCGCCGCTTGCCGCCGGAGTCGCCGATGCGCTTGAATCTGAACGTATACCGGCCTTTGGTCCGCATCGTAATGCTGCTATCCTCGAGGCCTCGAAAGCGTTTGCCAAAGAATTCATGCATCGCCATAGCATCCCGACGGCACGCTATGCGATCTTTAATCCAAGTGAACAGCTTGAAGCCAGAGCCTTCTTACGTCATTTGAATTATCCAGCAGTCATTAAAGCAGATGGGCTTGCCGCCGGCAAGGGAGTTATTATCGTCGAGACAGAGGCTGAAGCTTTAATGACAATGGATGACATTTTTGCTCGCCGGGTGTTTGGTGAGGCTGGTGCCCGCATCGTTATTGAAGAATTCATGGATGGGGAAGAAGCCAGTGTATTTGTGCTAACCGATGGCACCGATTATGATACGCTTGTCCCTGCACAGGATCATAAACGAATTCTTGATGGCGATCGAGGAAAGAATACCGGCGGTATGGGCGCTTATGCGCCGGCGCCGATCGTCACTGACGAAGTAATGGAACAGGTTCGCAAAGAGATCATCGAACCGACACTTCGCGGGCTTCGCGAAGAAGGACGTCCATATAAAGGAGTATTGTATGTTGGGCTAATGATTCGGAATAATCGTGCTCGAGTAGTTGAGTACAATGTTCGCTTTGGCGATCCGGAAGCACAGGTCGTTATTCCATTAATTCAGGGAGATTTTGCTGAGCTATTACTCGCCTGCTCAACCGGCAGACTTAAAGAGCTTCTTCCAATCAAGGCGTTTGATGCAACAGCAGTTACTATTGTAATGTCGAGCCAGGGATATCCCGACTCTTATGAAACAGGCATGGCGATCGAAGGCCTTGACCATTTTAACCAGCAGCGTGAGATCGAACAAGGCGTCGCCGTTTTTCACGCAGCAACAAAACGAGATGACATGGGAAATATTGTTACCGCTGGTGGACGGGTATTATCAGTGACCGCAGTAGGGTTCGGTGATGAATTACAGCCGACGATCACAACTGCCTATAATGCCGTTCATGAGTTATCGTTCGATGGGGCATATTATCGCAGCGATATCGGAGCGAAGGCATTGAAGCAGACAACAAATGTGTAAGGATTGAAAACGACACGTAGGGGCGAGGCACTGCCTCGCCTCCCTTCAAATTGTGACAAAATGATATGTCTTCCGACGCCCCACAGCAACGCCGAAAATCCACTCGACTTGCCAATCATAACTACCAAGAACCCGGTTCATATTTTATAACAATCTGCTCTCACAATAAGGCTGCTACATTCTCAACAATAAAAGAGAACTCCCTTCATTTATCTATTTATGGAGAAGTAATAGAACAGTGCTGGCAAGAAATTCCTGAACATTTTCGAAATACTAGATTGGATTCTTTTGTGATTATGCCAAATCACATTCATGGAGTTATTCATATTGATGACTGGAATACAAGTAAGCCTATTATTGCTGAGTCGATGTCTTCTCTAAAGCCATCTTCATTAGGGAGTATCATTGCATCATTCAAGTCTGCTTCTACTAAATATATTCGTAAAAGAGTTAATGATGCATCAGTCGAAATTTGGCAGCGTAATTATTATGATCGGGTAATAAGGAATGAAAAAGAATTATTGCAGGTACGCCAGTACATAGAGGCAAACCCGCTTAAATGGCGGGAGGATTTGTTGTATCTTGAATGAGATTAGTTAAAATGAAAAAGGGCGAGGCAGTGCCTCGCCCCTACGGGTCAGAAAAATAATTTAGTACCCAAATACTTCCTCAAGTGAAAGCTCTTTCACCGGTCCCCATTTTGAGAGTTGATTCATATTGATCTTCTCTTTATTTCCGAGGACTAAGATCGCATAATGGTGATCTTT
Organism: Kapaibacterium sp. (SeqCode); assembly: GCA_035712525.1. Lineage (GTDB taxonomy): Bacteria > Bacteroidota > Ignavibacteria > Palsa-1295 > Palsa-1295 > JAFDZW01. The sequence goes on along the minus strand of DASTAO010000419.1, from coordinate 12,568 downwards.
GATGTTCTGCTTTTGGAAATCGCTGATCTTATCATAATCGAAGCTCGGAATGGCAGAATAGATATCCTTTCGGATGTCATGATCGAGACCACGCTTTTGAGCTGTTTCGTAGTTGAATAAGATCTGCTCGCGGGTAATACGCTCGGTTTCGATCTTGTTACGGATGGCGTCTTTCGATTGCTCGAAGAGTTTATCAGCTCTCGGCATGTTGTCGAAGAGATCGGTCATAGCATCCATCGTCTCAGGTAACTTGTCGGCCTGCGTACCGACATAAGCGAACATGTAGTTCGGCTTATTCTGCTTTTGGGGTACCTGGTAGTTCGACCATACGGAATAAGCAAGTGCTTTCGACTCACGAATATTCTGGAAGACGATCGATGACATACCACCGCCAAAATATTCATTGTACATATTCTGGATCGGTACCTTTGCCGGATCGTAGGTATATGATTTCGATAAGAACAATACCTCTGCTTGCTGCATATCAAAATTCACAAAATACACTTTATTCGATGGAGTCTCCTGCTCTTTGTAATCAGCTACAACCGGTATCGGCATTAAGGTCGCCGGTACTTTATGCACCTTGCTTAAGAGACCGTTGATCTCATCGGCAGAAGAAGGGCCATAATAGAGAATGCGATGCGGATAGCTTGTGATCGTTTTGATCTTTGCTACAAGCTCTTCCGGTTTTAGTGATTTGAGTTCGCTTTCGGAAAGAATATCGGTCGTTGGATTATCCTTGCCATATTTACCGAAATCGTACATTGCTCCGAAGAGGATTTGGCTCTTATCCTGCTTAGCATCGGCGCGAGTCTTTAAGGTGCGGCCGTTGAGTTTGGCAAGTGCTTCGGCGTCCGGTTTCGGATCGGACAAGAGTTGTTCGAGAATGCCAACGCCTTGTACGAAATTGCTTTGTAAACCTGAAAGCGAAACATAGACCTGATCGTCCGATGCCGATACAGCCAATTTTAAGCCAAGGCTATATAGTTTTTTCTTTACTTCTTCTGCACTCATGGTGCTAGTGCCGAGGAAATCGAGATATTGGGTTGCATAGGCAAGCTTCTTATCTTGATGCGCCCCCATATCGAGGAGATAGTAGAGCGAGAATAATTGATTCTCATCGTTGTGCAAGTAATGCAACGGAGTATTGTTCGTCAGGGTCTTGAACTCAATATCTTTTTTGTAATCGATGAAGCGTGGGGAGATCTTGTCGGCCGGTGTGGTCGTGATCTTCGTTACGAACGGAGATTCAGCTTCGCGATTAACGGCAACACCGGTGATCTCAGGCTTATCAACTTTTGGGGAGTTACGCTGGCCGACACGCTTATAGACAACGGCATAGTTATTACCATAATATTTATTGGCAACATCCATGATCTCTTTCTTAGTGATGTGCGAGAGATCATCAAGTTGCGAAGCAACGGCAGTCCATTCGATATGATGAATGAAAGCCTCTTCCATTGCTGAAGTGCGATCCTGATTATCGAGATAGGAGCGAGTGCGAGCAACGGTGAGGTCATTGACGATCGCCGGTAAAAGCGCTTCGTCGAATTGACCGGTCTTTACTTTATCAAGTTCAGCGATAAGTAGCTTCTCGACGTCTTCAAGCTTTTGGCCTTCGAGCGGATTACCGAAAAGGTAATGAGTGGAGTAATCCATCTGCTGATTATACCAGGTGCTTGCGCTTAGAACTCTCTGCTTCTGATTCAGATCGAGATCGAACAGGCCAGCGACATTATTCGATAAGATCTTATCGATCATCAATATTACGAGTGCGTCGTGAGTTGCCATGCCGGGCATACGGAAGGCGATCGCTACATTTTCCGGATCAGGTCCCATGACTTCACGGCGGATCGGTGAAGTGATCGGTGCTTCCGGGCCGAAAGTGAATGCCGGGATCGGCTTCGATTGCAAGCTGCCGAAGTTCTGATCGATGAGTTCGATGGTCTTATCCGGATCGAGGTCGCCGGAAAGAACGATGGCCATATTGTTCGGCACATAGTATGTATTGAAATACTGCTCGATCTTCTTGATCGACGGGTTTTTCAAATGCTCGACCGTTCCGATCGTCGTCTGAGTACCATAGGTGTGGTGCTTATATAATTCAGCAAGCAAGGTCTCGTCGGTCTCTTCGGCATCGTTATCGATGTTACGGTTCTTTTCTTCATACACTGCTTCAAGCTCGGTATGGAACAAACGCAGTACCGGATGGCGGAAGCGCTCACCTTCGATCTGAAGCCACTTTGATAACTGATTCGACGGAATGTCGTTTACATAGACGGTCTGTTCGAACCAGGTAAAAGCGTTCGTCCCTTTTGCGCCGATCGCACCAAGCATCTTATCGTACTCATTGGCGATGGCATATTTTGCGGCAACTCCAGAAACAGAATCGATCTCGTGATATTTCTTCTTGCGCATTACGGGATCCGTCGTCTTGCGATAATCCTCAAAGCGCTCGGTGATCTCATCGAGGTACACTTTTTCCTTTGCGTAATCAAGCGAGCCGAATTTATCGGTGCCTTTAAATAGCAAATGCTCGAGATAATGGGCAAGACCCGTTGCATCTGCCGGATCGTTCTTGCTGCCGGCCCTGACCGGGATCATCGTCTGAATGCGCGGCGCATTCTTATTAACGGATAAATAGACCGTCAACCCATTCTTAAGGGTATAGATACGGGCATTAAGCGGATCGTTGGTTACGGTTTTATAAGTATATTTTCCATCGGGAGATTTATGCTCTTCGACCTTGTATTCGGTCTTGGCAAGGGCAAGTGAGGCTCCGCTGATGAAAAGGATGGTCAGGATAAAGTTACGCATAGGAATTTCTAATTAAGAAAACAACACCATCGCCATACGCTGGTACTGGCCAGATGTTCCAATTTTTGGGTGATTGATAGGGAAAAATAGAACCGATTAGTTCCGAATAAGGAACGAGCCAGAGAACTTGATTCCACCTGTGGAAATATCAAAGAAATAGGTGCCTGGTTTGAGATCGGAGAGGTTTGGAGAATGGAGAGCCATTTGGCTGGCAGATATTTGCTCATTCCACGTTCTGAGAGTTTGCCCTAAGACATTGGTAATCAATATGGTTGCCTGACCAAGGGGCAGGGCATGATCGAATTCAATACTCATGGATTCAGTTACCGGATTTGGGACAATTCTCGTAAGAGAAATGACCGTTCCGTTGAGCTGCTGGCGAAGCAGTATGGTTGCGCAAGTATCACGCATGCCGAACTGGGCTGAAACCTGTGGTGCTAAGATATCGAGCGGGCAATCACGCTTATTACCGATGCTCATAAACGAAGCGGTAATGTCTGTTTTTGTTGCTTTTGATACAAACACCTTAAAGCTCAGTTTTAATAATTCACCAATGATCGAGCTATTATATGGTGGATTAAAGTCGATGGTGAATTCATCAGTCTGCGGGTCGATCGTTCTTGTAAGCGGTGATGGTGGGACTAATTCGAGTAAGTCGTGATCATATTTCAATTGCACTGTCAGCGACGTTATCGGGTCAGCAAGCGGCTTGGTGAGATCGATCGTCGCTGTAGCTAACTCACCGGCTCTCGAGCTATCGATCGACATCGCAAAAGCGGTAAACATGGTGTCTCGCGCTTCATTGATCGAAAGCGACTGGGAAAAGTCCAGATTCTTCGTGCCTTTGCGTGAACATTCATCGGCGATCGATTCAAGAGTATCCTTACTGAGTACCTTGAACAGTAAAGGTTTAGCGTTGGCGTGAAAATGCAGGATGCAAAGCGTATCGTTCGTTGCGGTGATCTGAGTGCCAGTTACAGTATAATGGATAACCCCAGGTATTGAGATATCGCTGGTAAACACAGTGCCTGGTGCAGTTTTAGGCTCGACGGAAAGTAGTGATGCTATTTGGGGATCATATCGAAATTCGCCGCGAATGCTGGTTAGGTACTCTATAGGATCTTTCAGTAACCGTACCGGCATTGCAAAATCCCGGCAGGTAAAGGCTACTGATGCAGAGCTAGAGGCTATCGAGGTGTCTATAGCCATCGTAGATTTAATGGTGTCAAAAACAAACTGTGACGGAGGAAGTATGCCGGTTAAGTTATACGAGTATGAATCAGCGAGATCGAATCCAGATGCATAAGCATAGATCGGTTCAGGAGAAATTACTTTATGAATACCAGGGAGTACCTGGATGATCATAGTGGAGTACCCTGTACCTAATATTGCCTGCGGGGTCGATGCACTAAGCATGATAGGCTTGCCGTCGAGAGTGATCTGGGATTCGGCAGTCTGCGGATAAATGATCGAAACGAACTGAACGTCGTATTGACCCACGCCCAGGTTATCGGGGGCATACCATTGCAACGAATCGATGTAGAGTGATCTTGGAAGTACATTGAAGATCGAAGGATCGCTAAAACCATAGGCACCGGTAGCATCGACACTCACCGAAAGTTGGTAGCACTTTGCGGGAGCAGTTACAAAGGTTTTCATCGGCTGGCCCACCGTTGGGATCAGTAAGACGCCGGTGTTAGTCTGGTAAGTTTGTCCGCCGCTGGTTATTACAAAAAACGATGGAATGTCGGAAATATAAAGAAGAGCATAAAGCGGCGAACCACTGAAACCCGCCGTATAATAGATCGTGTCGGTAAAGCGTTTTGGCAGCTCCATGTTTAGGAGTTCATTGCAGGCTTCGAACGGAAGGGCGGGGACATAACCGCATGTTGATGCAGAGATTACACTCACCGGTTTGTTCGAAGAAACTCTCGATCCGGATAGAGAAGTATAGGTTGGCAATGAAGTACTATCGGCTTTGACCATGAATGCTTCGCCACGGTTGAGGCGGATAGTAAATTGCGGGAAGGAATTGGGAATGCCGATCGGAGCTACAGCGGGAGTTATGGTAACGATCGTACTATCATACGGGGCTGCAATGACAAACTCCGTCTTGTTATTTTCATGATTGAATGTTCCGGTACTCCAGTTGATCGATACGTCATTATAGAGTCCCCATGTTGCAATCGTATAGGAGGTATCGAGTGCATCATCAGGATACAGTTGCGTTACTTCTCCACCGGCAAGAAAATAATCGTGAAATACTAATTGGATCGGGACGGAGCTTTCGACAATCACGGCTTTATTTGTTTTACCGACTTCATGCAAATGCATTAAATAGTAGGGTAATTCAAAAACCGTAGCGGTATCTTTACAAAATGAAATGGTCTTCGAATATCCTGAAGGAGAAGAAATAGTAGCAGTCCCGGCTGTTGAACTGACGAAATAGAGATACAACCTTGAAGAATCGGTTTGTCCGGTCGATTGATCGACAAGATTATCGGCGCCTTCAGGAATGGCAAAAGTGAAATGGGTACCGGTAGTAGGCAAGACGGTCTGAGCCGCAACCGATGCGGCGACAATGGCAAAGGAAACCACTGCCAGGATAAATCTGGAAAGACGCGTCATTACCATACTGTAAGAACACATAAAACCTGGATTTGTAACAGATAACACCCGAAAAAAAAGCACGGGTTTATTACTAAACCCGTGCTTCTGAATTCTAATATGAAGTATTATTTCTGAAGAACGATCGATGCGCGAGCTTCAGCCGAGCCGCTCGTCACATCGAGGGTATACTTTCCGGATGCAAGTGAGGAAGCATCAAGATCAAGGATGCCATTGCCTATTGCAGTCGAAGTGAGTACTGCTTTACCGAGCATATCGTATACCCTGACTTGAGCACCGTCGATGACGCCTACAAGCGATGCACGGATATGGCTCGATGCAGGATTTTCAAGGATCGTCACTGAAAGCGGGGTCGAGCTATTGAACGGATCAACGTTAGCATAACCGGCAATAGTCTTCGAGCCATCAAGGTCGATCTCATTTAAGCGATAGGTTGCAGCCGTAAACGGAGCATTGTTATCGATCGCAGAATAATCCGATCCGAGACGAGCATTACGAGCCGGAATCTTTGAGACTGCGGTCCAACCGTTTTCGGTCTGGCGTTCGATCTCGAAGTTCGCAACATTTTCTTCCTTGGCTGTGCGGAAGTCGAGCAGAACTTCGCCATTTCCATTACGACGAGCATCGAAGTTCGAGAGCTCGATCGGCAGGAATGTTGCAGAACCGGTATAGACAAAGCGAACCATCGGTAAGAGCGGTCCGCCACCAGCACCATTGCGCGCAAGACTATCGCTTGTTAGATACGGCACACCATTCTGGTCGCGGAATATCTTCAAGAGTGATGAATAGAGACCGGTATATTTTGGTGTCGGTCCTTTTTCGATCGCCGTCTTTAACACGAGTCCGCGTGAGCCATCTCCACCAAGGCCAAAGCCCTGAGTCATGTTAAATTCGATTCGGTACACAGAATCCTTGATCGTATAGATCGGGGTGATATTAGCCCGTTGGAAACCGCGTTGAAGCGTATTGTATGAGAATGAGCGGGTAGCTAACGTATGTCCGTTAGTATCTTTAACCGTTACCGTCCAGTTGGTGGTACCGGTCGAAGAAACGTGGAAGAAGTCGAAGCCACGTAATGAGTCGGTTGTCATTGGCTGGAAGTCGATGAAGAAATGCGGATCGGCAACCGTCATTGAACCTGAAGTATCGGGAGTACCATCATCGTATGCATAAACGTTATCGATGAAGAGGGTTCGATTAAAGATTGCCGTGTCATTTGCCCGACGCATTTCATTGAAGTTCTGCTCGAGGAAGATCTTCGTAGTGAAGATACCGCCCTGGCTTCCTTCGATCTGCCATGGGGCAAACGAGATCGTTGTGTCGTTATGAGCAGCCGGAGCATAGATCGACTGCGTTTTATGATAGACCTCTCTATTGAGGGCATCATTGACGATCAAGCGAACCGGATATGATGCGAGGTTAGTGACCAGCGCATTATTACCAATCGTGACTCGTGGTAAAATGGCTTTTACATCGCGGGGGATATGAGTAAAGAGTCGTGCGCCGAGATCGACACTTACCGGTTCGAGGTCGGTTTGTCCGTTTACAGCGGCATTGATTTCAAAACCATCGAGTACCCAGTTGTCATCATCCTCGATCGGTGGAATGGGGACAAAGAGTGGAGTATGGTTGCGCGCTGCCAGGCGGAAACGGACGCGGGTATGGTCGTGTAAATACGATTGCGGAATTTGAACACGGAATTTTTGAGTCTTCGTATCAAGGCCGCCGTATAGCTTAGCGATCGTAACCCAACTTGCTTCTGCCGGATTAAGCTTTGTAGCACTCGATGGCGTTACTTCAACGATCAAACTATCACCTCGAATAATATTCTTATTCGAATCAAGCATGACCATCTCTGGGCCAACGACTGTCCGGTTAGTCACACCGGCAATTGTAGAATCGGTGCGGGCTCCGCGCTGGTAACTTAAGCTAAGCCATACATTCGATTTACCAGAAAGGTTGATCGGAGCGAAAGTAAGTGTATCTGCCGATAGATCATTCGGATAGACATTGCCAGTTACGTTTCGGCGATTAAGGACAACTGCGCCGGTAGCGCTCGGTCCTGGAGAATCGTACATTCCGTTATTATTATCGACCCAGTTTACACCGCTATAATGCCAGTAGCAAGGATCGAGCGAGACGTAATCATCGTAGTACGGAGCCGAAGCATTATTGAGATAGACAAAGTCGCGGGTAAGCGTATTGTCCGGATCCCAGGTATCAACCGGTAAGGTGCCGAGCTGCGGGAGCCAACAGGTTGAGATCAGGCGGTAATATCCGCACTGCAAAGCCTGGTATTGTGAACCGGATTTTTGGACGATATCATTGAAGCCAAGTACAAAACTATCAGTTCTCGAATAGACCTGAGCACCGGTAACAAGATTGATGATCTTGTTTTGGAAATAGACGGTGCGGCTTTGGCTCTTGAGATTATCTATTGTCACCATCGGCGTAAAATTCTGACTCGATACTTCATAGCCATCGTTCGGTGGGAAGTCGATCGTTTTCATCCGAATGAAATTCGGTACCCATGGGAAGAACTTCACACAAAGACCGGTATGAAGGTCTTTCGCATAGATCTGCGAGCTATAACTTCTGGCGAGATAATTGCCTCTATCAAGATAGCACGTACCCCATACACCCTGAACGTTCTGCACGCCGATCGTTGCCATACGTTGGAACATGGCTGCTGCAGCAACTCCGGCATAGGAGCCATCGAAGGAGCGGTAATTAAACGAAATCGAAGAATCAGCTTTGGCAATTGCTACCTGGAACGTTGCCCGAACATTGCCATTGGTACCGTTAAGGAATAAATTGTAGTAGGTCACATAGAACGAATCCTTAGTCGAATTCATACGATAGAACACTTTTGAAGAATCACCCGTATGGCGGAATTCCATGTTACCCCAGAGCGGCGCTATGAATCCACGAAAAGCAGCGGTGCCACCCGTCGGAATCGTCGTATTAACAGCAATATCCGGGGTCGCCATTGAAAACGTGTCGCCCATGATTCCGTATCTTGTGAAATAGATGTATGGGAATCTATTGAATTGAGCATAGAATTGGTGAAATCCCGAATCCGGAGGTGTCATTAGCATAGAAACCGTGTCGGGCTTATAATCAAAGGCGACACGCTTCCATGACGTTGGGTCGAACAATGTATCGACGAAACTATAACTTGGTGTGCGAGGATCGTTATCGTCGCTATCAAGCAAGTAGAACTGGTATTTCCCGTTATTATTTACAGCGGGGTTGCCGCGTCGAGCCTGAGCTTGTGTACCAATGAGAGTCGATAGTACCAATAGTACTATAATCGTAGCAAGTTTTTTCATAACTAGCGTGGTTGTAATTAAAAGAACAATCTATATTTAGGGTAACACCTTAACCGAAATCGCCTAAAGAACATTCACCCCATTCCCTATGACACAAAACTACCAGTGTTTGTGAAATTCAGGTGTTATTAGTACAAGATTTTTGGAGCGTAGGTTTGTGGTACTCTTAGTCACTGTATCTTATGGTTTAGGCTGTATAGTATTAAAAAAACTAAATCCTATTCAGTTACTTTTCGTTAGAATTATTGATGAAAACGACCTACTCCCGATGGATCGAAGGAAAAAGCCAGCGAGCGGAAGACCGCCTGAAGGAGCTTATTAATTTATTTCACGAATTATTGCTCAAAGCTTCCGGTGATGCCAATGAAGCCCTGCAATGGATGCAATATCTCGACGAGCAATATGGCATTTTCGGTCCGGATATGACCTACGATATGTTCCTTGATGAGCTTAAGCGGCAGGGCATCATTGAAACCGATGAGAATTCGCTAATTAAGCCAACTAATAAAGCCATCGGCAATATTAAGCGCAATGCGTTGCTTGAGATCTTCCGCGGAATGAAGAAATCGCCGGGTGGAATGCATGATACCCCTCATTCCGGTTCCGGTGTCGAGCGAACCAGTGGCACGAAGCAATTTGCCTTTGGTGATCAATCGACAAATATCGATTTTACCAAGACGCTCCAAAACGCTCTTCGGCGCTCACTGAGGGAAGAAAGTTTAGACGGCAATGCCATCCTCGATAATCTGGCGATGAACGAAGAGGATATCGAGATCTATGAGACCGAGCATTCAACCAGTTGCGCGACGGCGTTGCTGATCGATATTTCTCATTCGATGATACTTTACGGTGAGGATAGAATCACACCGGCGAAGAAAGTAGCTTTGGCGCTTGCAGAACTGATCCGGTCGAAATTTCCGAAAGATAATTTGTATGTCATTACCTTTGGCGACGAAGCGAGTTTGATCAGTGATGCGGAGCTGCCGTTTCTTGAAGTCGGCCCCTATCATACGAACACCCGCGATGGATTGCGGCTTGCCAGAAGAATGCTGCGCCGAAGCGGTAATGCGAATAAACAGATCTTCATGGTGACTGACGGAAAGCCCTCGGCGATGTTCGAAGACGACGGCAGGCTCTATAAGAATTCCTGGGGACTCGACCCAAAGATCATTAATAAGACACTTGATGAAGCAGTGGCTTTACGACGCGAGAAAATTCCGATCTCGACGTTCATGATCGCTCAAGACCCCTACCTCATCGAATTTGTCGAGGACATGACAAAAGCAAATCATGGTCGGGCGTTTTATTCGGGGCTCAATGATCTGGGGCAGTTCGTGCTGGTGGATTATGTACGAAACAGAAGAAGGAAGTGGTAATATTATGAGCGATACTCAATACAACTACGTAACCAAACTCGACATCAAGTTCGATCATCTTGAGCGGATGGATATTCCCCAGATCGTTGCGGAAGTGACTGATCCGTGGTGGAATCAGACCCTTACGAAAGTAAACGACTCTGTCGTTCGCCTTGGCATCGTGCAAGGTGAGTATCACTGGCATAAGCATGATAAGGACGATGAATTCTTTTATGTTGTCAGCGGGCAGTTGCTTATCGATCTTGAAGATAGAATGATCGAGCTCACTGCCGGTCAGGGAGTTACTATTCCGAAAGGTGTCATGCACCGTCCTCGTGCGCCGCAGAAGACAGTAATGCTCATGGTCGAGACGAGCGAGATACAGCCGACGGGGGACTAATTGTCTGAACCAGGATTCTCAGGATTAAAGGATTAACAGGATAATAACTTGATATGGCAAAAACAGTTATTGATTTCTTAGCGTCATCACTTGGTGAACGCAGGGAAGAGCCTAATAAGGAATTAGCTAAAAAGATTATTGTATTGAAGGATAAGAAAGCTATTGCCGAGCTTGCTGAGCATTTGTCGGACAACGACAAGAATATTCAGAGCGATTGTATAAAAGTGCTGTATGAGATCGGCGAACAGAAGCCGGAGTTGATCGCCGGCTATGATAAAGAATTTCTTGCACTACTCGATAGCAAGAACAACCGGCTTGTTTGGGGTGCGATGACGGCGCTTGATTGCATTGCTGCGATAAGCCCTGATAGTATCTATAAAAAATTACCGAAAATCCTGGAGGTTGCCGAAGCAGGATCGGTCATTACGAAAGATCATGGTGTAGGTATTCTTATCAAGCTTTCGGCCGATGCGAAATATGCTGCTAAGACGATGCCGCTCTTGATCGGGATGCTGAAAACCTGTGCGATGAATCAGCTGCCGATGTATGCTGAAAATGCCATACCGGTGGTAAGTGAAAAATTCAAGAAAGAAGTTATTGCAGTTTTGAATAAGCGGCTTCCTGATATTGATAAAGAAAGCAAGCGCAAACGAGTTGAGAAAGTAATTAAGAAGCTATCGAAATAACATGGCTGCTAAGAAACCGGAAGTGGAGCGTTCGCCTGAGACGATCGCCTTATACGACAAGCTTATTGCTACCGCAAGCGGAGTCGAACGCAAAGGCGACACAATGCCCTATACATCACATAAAGGGCACATGTTTTCGCTACTGACAAAAGAAGGCCCGCTTGCATTGCGCTTGCCTAAAGAGATGATCGCCGATTTTTTGAAGAAGTATAAAGCAGTACAGCCGATTCAGTATGGTGTGGTACTTAAAGAATACGTGTTGGTGCCGGATGCGTTGTTGAAGAAGACGGCTGAGCTAAAACCATACTTCGCTGCAAGCTTTAACTATATTGATGGTTTAAAGCCAAAGCCGACAACGAAACCGAAGAAGAAATAAGAACCAAGACCAAATTTATTTTAGCCCCAGCGGGGCGAAATGTCGGTAGCCCCGAGCGTAAGCTCGGGGTAGAAGTAGCAATAGGTTTTAAGCTCCGTAGGAGCGAAATGTTATTTTTAAACCGGTTAGAATAACATTTCGCTCCTACGGAGCTCTGAATGTTAAGGTGATTTATCACCCCAGGCTTACGCCCGGGGCTACCAACAGGTCGCTCCTACGGAGCTTCTTGTATATTCTTACATGAATTTCTACAAACAGTCCACTCCGATGGGGCTATTTTTTCTTGCAGGCATTTTAGCTCCGTTAGGAGCGATCCGTTTGTAGAAAATTATCATAATTAATTTGCAAAACCCCGTAGGGGTGACCCGTTATTCTTTTACAAAAGCTCCTTGTATTTCTGTATTGTTGGTCTTGAGTTGAAGAGAATATCTGCCTCGGGCTAAGGACTTTGTATCCAGTAGAATTCTATTGCTTCCCTTACTGAGCTGCTTGCTTTCGCTTAATACCTGTTTGCCGAGAATATCGTAAATCTCTAGTATCCCTTCGGTCTTTATCGGGCTTTCGATCGTAACGGTTATCTCGCCTTGTGTTGGGTTTGGATTAATAGAGGAAATCCTTATTGACTCATTGCGTAGTAGTTTGGCGATTGTATGTTCGGCGCAGCGGAATTCGTAGTTGTATCCGGAGTTAGCTGCTCCCTGTACTGTTGCTACACAATTGGCATAATCCGGATCGCTGTTGTTAAAGCTCACATTGGAGAAGGTAATGCTTGTGGTGCTGTCGTTTGTCAGGAAGACTCGGTAATGTAATTCAGCTAATACATTGCCAGTAGTTTTTATTGGGTTGCCGGTAATAGTTATTGCATTGCCGTTCAATGCGACCTGATTCGGACTTGTATAATCGACAAAGCTTAAAAGATCGGTATTGCCGATTGCAAGGTTAGCTGATAGCTGTGTTAATCCTTGAGGTAGACT
>DASTAO010000418.1:0-3731 GCA_035712525.1 Kapaibacterium sp. (SeqCode) | reverse complement strand
CCGGGCTTTAAGACGATCGGTAACGGTGGATACCCACCTGACGGACGCCAGGAAAATTTAGGATCTTTTAATTGTGCATTCGAGACGGTCAGGTCGCGATTGCTTTGATTGCAAATGGTAATCGTATCTTCGGTCGTCGTGTATTCCTGGCAGCCGACGTACAATGTGTCCATCTGCAAAGTAGTCTTGCTATAACTCAACTCTGTCGAGCGATTGACGATGATCGGAATTTGCAGGTAATCGCCGCAGCGATTATTATTGACGATGTAAAGATAGGTCCAGAGCTGACCGGTAAGGGCACCACTGAAATGCAATGTAAAAGTTTGTGGCTGGTTTTGCGTCAGAACGAAGGACGATTTACTGAGCGTGAATAAACTGCTATAGCCGTAATAAACGAAAGCTGTTACGCTATTACCGCAGAACGATGTATCGGTAATTGTAAAGGTAAAATCGGAATCGTTCTGGCAGACGAGTGTCGCTGTTAAGCTTGCGGGATTGAGCGTAAAGGTTGCCGGTACGGTTCGATCATACGGAGCGAGCCAGCCGCCGTTGCGAACCTTGCCGCGATGGTTGTTGCCGGTTGCATCGCAAAGGCCATCACGAATAACGACATCGTTGGAGTCGTTACAGCGATAATAAATTTCGAGGCCTGCTTCAGTGCCTTCGAGCGACTGACTTTTTTGGCAGCGGATCTGCTGCTCGGTTAAGGCCTTCGACCAAAACCTGATCTCATCGACCTGCCCGCGGAAGGTGCGGTTCGTGACGCTATCGTCATAGAGTCCGTTACAGCCACCAAAGATCAACGGAAGCTTTGCACTTTCCTGATGATGTAATATGGAGATCGGATGTGCCGCATTCATTCCTTGCGCCATCAAGTAGCCATCGACATAAATACTCGCCACTGGCATTGTACCATCGAAGGTGAAGGCAAGATGTACCCAGCCGCGGGTATAAAGATCGGGAATAGTAGCAGTGACAATCGTATTATCGGCCGAGCCGAGATAAGAATTATCTGGGCTAAGTTCGAAAGTGATCTTTGTGTCCTGAAGATAGGCTACCCAGACATCGTTGTTATCTCTATTCGGCCCCCAGATGCCACCGAGATAGACTCGCTTGCCAGGCTGCTGAGATGGCTTATACCAGGCTTCGAAAGTGAAGGCTGCGTCGATGTTGCGAATCCGGTAGCTGGTATCGACTTCTATCCATTGCGCTGTTTTACCCGAAGTGATATTTGTATTGACGGCATTACCGATGCAATAGCGAACGCTATCGCACGATTGCGCAAATACAGTTGGAGCATGAAGCAGCAATAGCAGCGTAATGGCTGCTATTATCCGCAGTTTGAGATAGGTATGTTTATACCAACGTATCAAGTATCGCTTTATAAAGGATCAACAACACAGCATATCAGTGTATCGGCGTTAGCGGCCGAGGCACTGAATCAGTTTTGTAACCGTACCACCAGCCGACCGAGCAACCACCATATAACTTCCGGCAGCAACATTCAGATCGATCGGAATTTGATGTTCGCCTTTGGAAAATGTTTGAGTTACGAAGTGAGCAATAGGATTTCCAACAAGATCGGTGACTTCAATGGTAACGCTTCTCGTATCTGGTGTATAGAGCACGAGCGTTGTGCGGTCGGTAAATGGATTCGGATAATTCGAGGTGATCGAAAATGGAATATCACTCATTCGCGGCTGCTTGACGGCACCGGATTTCGATTTGATCAAGCCAAGAGGCGTCACCAAATGCGAATCATCTTTTAAGATGTCCCACGTATCTTCAATCGTCAGGCCATACCAAGTCGTAAGAATATCGGCATAGACACGGCGGAAGTCGATCTGCACGGAAAGGTTATCACTTTCATCGAAATTATTCAGGTCGAAGAGTCCGCCATAAATACCGCTATTGATCTGCGAACCAAAGGCGAACATAACGCTGCCGGCACCGTGATCGGTACCAAAGCTTCCGTTCTCTTCGGGGCGTCGGCCGAATTCGCTGATCGAAATGCCAATTACATTGTCGGCATGGTTGAGCAATGTCATATCGCTCATGAACTGAGCAACGGCATCGCTGAAGTTCGACATTAATTGCGAGTGCAACCCGACGGTGCCATCACCTTGCAAGGTCTGCGATACATGAGTATCGAAGCCACCCATCGAGACGAAGTACACTTTTGTTTTTAGTCCGCCGGCAATAAGAGCGGCAGTGTTGGCAAGTTGAGCAGCAAATGGATCCTTCGTGTTATACTTGCCTTTTAATAATCCTTTTCCTGCAGAATACGCATCTTTTACGTGCTGGGCATATTTATCCGAACGAGCGGCGATATCAGCGACGAAATTATATTCATCGAGATATGCTGTGTTCGGGCTATCGGCATCGAGTGCGTCGCTCGAGGAAATGACTCCCTGCTGCTTCGATGGGTCGTTTACCTCGATACCCATTCTGCCAACTGAGCTTTGCAGCGCAAGCGAGAAGCCGCCGAATTGAATCGCCAGCGGATCATCGGGCAAGTCGGTTGGGAAATTCGGATATTTTTTTTGCAAATGGCGTCCGAGCCAACCGGTATCGAGCCGTAGGTCGGGGCTATTATTATTCGGTCCGGAAATTCCGGAGAGCCAAATATCCGTCGAACGGAAATGGCTTAAACTCGGATGTTCATAACCTACATTTCGAATGAAAGCGAGCTTACCTTGAATGAGCAGATTTGCCAAGCCGCCTTTATCGCCAGCAGCAAGGGCGGGATGCAAGTATACTCCGGCAGCAGCAGCATTCGTCCAGCATTTATCTTTAGCGACGTTAATGTTCGGCCTGATCTGCTGATACTTCTGAATGTTCTGATCTTCAACCGGCGGCATCATGTTGATGCCATCGTTACCGCCAAAGAATTGGCAGATGATAAGAATGCGATCGTCATCGGCAGCTTGTGGAAGCTGCGCTAAGATTTCTAACGAAGAATTGGCTCTCGTAGGAATGCCATTAAGCATGAACGGAGCAACGGCGCTAGTAGCAAGGGCTGATTTTAAGAATGTACGTCTTTTCATAAGCGTAGAGTGCTAAAGTGCTTAGTGCTGAGTGCTGAGTTTGAATCCAGCATCAGGGTTTTTCTCAATGCTCATTCGCAAACCGTTAATGATTCTTCCTGTTTCTTCTACAAGCGCCTTGAGTTCGGTAAATACTTGCTCGCTTAAGTATTTATTGTCATAGGCGACATAAAGCTGTGACCTTACCTCACCGCAAGAGCCTTTCGCGATCGAGAGGAATTGATGAAACTCAGCTTTGCGGCCTCGTTCGAACCCTTCAGCAATATTTGACATTGTCGAGACCGATGCCCGTTGAATTTGATTTGAAAGACCAAAGTCCTTGGCAAACGGACCTTTCCTCGTTGCATCATAGATTCGATTACACACTTCGCGCGAACGCTGCCAAGCGATCAGATCTTCAAATTTTGTTATCTTAGCCATAGTGTTCTATTTTATTTACTTAGCACTAAGCACTTAGCACCCAGCACTCCCTAACAGAGTTGGAAATCAGGAAGTTGGACGATCGTCGTTAAGAGACTGCGCATGTTCAATGCTGCTGTTGCCTTGGCACCGTTTAGGATATCGGGCCACTCGTAATCTTTTCCTCCGGCAACTAATCGGCTAACGAAATCATCCTGCCGAGCTTGTGAAAGCGGCCTTGGTAAGAGTAAGGAGTTTACATCTTTTGCCAATTGCTTTGCATCA
>DASTAO010000417.1:0-3825 GCA_035712525.1 Kapaibacterium sp. (SeqCode) | reverse complement strand
ATCCCATTTTAAACGATGCGGATAAAATAATACACCCACCAGTGATCCATTACAAACTTCAAACTCTCCCGTACCATAAGTAGTAGATCCTCCAAGAACCGTCTTGCCTTTAGGAACTCCGATATAAGGAAATTCAATAAGCATTGCGTTATCACTACCAAGAGCAGTGCCAAGAGGCCAATCAGGTGTTGGATGCCCAAAAGCAGTGCTGCTCATTATCGTCCAGTCGCCGATCGTTACTGTCATCGGTTTTATTGTCCCAAGCGCAGGATTATCCAAAAATCCGAAGGCACTGATACCGGGGTTGGTGTTTGGGAGATCACGTAGAAAACCTCCGTAAAACCACGGAATCTGAGGATAATTTGGACTCGGCATTCGTTGCCAGGCATCTTTGTAAGCATAGCGATGAATAATAATGGGCCCATCATTTGAATTATCTTGCCCCGGATCATGAGGATCCGTAATGGCAATATCATTCAAATACTGGCACGCTATTGCAGCCGGAGTAGAGTTGTTAGGATTTCTAAATTTCCACCGCATTCCGATCTGACCACTTTTTTCAAAAGCGATAGGATACACTTCCTGGATGATATCGATACCAACCCGAGTCCACGTAGTAATGATCGTATCTGCTACTACAGTGGTGGTACCATCAACTAATTGCCAACCGGTCCCTGCATTGGAGGGCTGAACAGCAACATCATTATTTGAAAAAACTTGATTATTAATAATGCAGGAAAAATAGCTATGCCCGTAAAACGACAACTGCCCATCAATGCCAAAATTTCCATTGGGGAGCAATACTGTAATTTGTCCGTTATTTTCCTGGACTGAAGCCCAAATAAACTGATTATGTACTTTCTTCTGGGAGAACGCCTGGCTGCATATTAGGAGAATAACAAATACAAAGCCTTTGCTCAGGAAATGTATTTTTCGAGTATTTGAAATACGAAAACTATTTTCCATCGGACACCTTCCTTGATTCTTCATTTCCACAACACCATTCATAGTTCAAATCGTTTATGCGCCTCCGGGGTAAGCCTAATCGAGCTTATATTTCAAGCCGAGGGATACATATAGCGTCGATATCTTCCAATCGGTAGCATCCGTCTCGCGGATCTTTGAAAGCGGTAAGCTATAGGTCACCATCGGAGCAACTACTGAATTCTCGCCAACAGGAAGATCGAATCCGGCTGTCAGCATGATCGAAAGCTGCATAGAATTTAATCCCGTGATCGGGTTATCATTCTCCAATTCTTCTTTATTTGAACCATTTTCAAACGTAACTCCAGTTAGTGTTGAAGTTGCCTGAGTACGCGGGTCGATAACCGTCACCGTCGAACTAGGCAGCTCGCGGTTATGCACAAAGCTGCTTGAAAGAACAAATCCTAGCCCCGGACCAAGTTGAACAAATGGTCCTCCCCGATAAAATTCATATTTAACGAATGGGTTTAATACCAAGGTTGTCAT
Source organism: Kapaibacterium sp. (SeqCode) (assembly GCA_035712525.1). GTDB lineage: Bacteria > Bacteroidota > Ignavibacteria > Palsa-1295 > Palsa-1295 > JAFDZW01. Next base: position 2,355 of record DASTAO010000417.1, on the reverse strand, counting down.
CCGAACAGTACCCAATCGCTGAAACTTAATGATGCCATAAGCAACGGAATCAAGAGGATTATCAAAACGGATGGTTGCAGTATCAGAGATTAATGTCGAATTGTTCAAACCACCAAAATCGAACTTCGCCCCGAGGCCAACTGTCCATTCATAGGAAAGCGGTAATTCGAACAGCAATCCTCCCAGAAAGCCACTTTGTGAGCCATCGGTAAACTCGCATTGGCAAGCAGCTCGATAAGTACCCATTTGGCTATGCATCCCCAAACCGAGTTCGACACCGATCATTGGCGGCGGTGCTCCGGGACCGAACAGATCACCACGACTTAATAACTGTGCCTGGGCAGAAGGTGCGAACAGTGCTGCAACAACAAGTGCGATAACAATGCTGCCGATGCCTTTTTGTATCATTTTTAGAATCATTCCGATCGCCATTTACAATCTAATAATTATTTACCTACGATACGAATTTCTACACGACGGTTCTTAGCGAACGCTTCTTCGGTCGAGGACGGATCAAGCGGGTTACTCTTACCATATCCTTTTACAACTGCAAGCTGGTCGGCCGGAACTTCCTTCGAGAGTAGATAATCCTGTACAGTTTTGGCTCGACGTTCCGATAGTGCTTTATTGTATTCCTCACTGCCTCGTTCATCGGTATATCCCTGGACTTCAAGCTTTACATACGGATTACCCTTAACACGCTTGATAAAGTCAGCAAGCAATGGCATCTGGCTTGCCAAAAGATCGCTCTTATCATAGTCAAAGTTGACGGTGACCGGCTTAATGTCTGCCGGTGTCATTCTGATCTCTTTAGTGACCGTTATAGTACCTTCGCGTTTAACGGGCACTTCAAGCGGCTGATAGAATCCTTGGTAATCAGTCGCACTGGCAGCAATGCGATACTTTGCATTTACCTTGCCTTGGAAGCTAAAGGCTGCATTGGCATCACTCATGACCGATTGCTGTCCTAATGAAGTACCGGCTTCATCAACTTCTTCAAGAGTAACCTTAGCACCGACAATATTTGCCTTGGTAAACAGATCGGTCGTATGTCCGTTGATCGTTACCTGAGCAGGGGTAAGTTTTATGTCCTGAGTAAACCCTTTTTCATCAAACTCACTCGGAATCTGTACTTCAACTGAACCATTAGCATATCCATCCGCAGCTGCCTTAATGCGCAACATCTTCCCAAGTGGTGCATCGGCTTTATACTCTTGTGGAGTGCCAAGATTACGAATCACCTCGCCGCTCGATAAATTGAGCGAGACATCCGGCATAGCTTTAATAGGCTGATTGGTCATGGCATCAAGAACGCGGCCACTGAAGGCAATAAATTTCGGCCGAGCCTTGACAGGATTGGGCATGATCTTATAGAGATCGAAATTTCCAGCCCCACCCTGACGATCGGAAGCAATGTAGACTGCATCCTCTACCGGAGGGACAAAGAAGAAAAGCTCATTAGCATTCGTATTTACAGATGGTCCTAAGTTCTTCGGCTGTGTCCATTCGTTGTCGCCCTTACGGTAAGTGACATAAATGTCGAATCCGCCTTGGCCTCCCGATGCATCGGTTGCAAAATAAAGTGTTTGATTATCGGCTGAGATAAACGGCGAAACTTCATTCGCACTTGTATTAAAACTTAAACCGACCGGAGCACTCCAATCGCCTGAAGCATTGCGAGTACACATATAGAGATCGGAACCACCCTGTCCGCCTTTTCTATCGCTCGAGAAGAATAACAGCTGACCATCTTTCGAAACAAAAGGTTGGCCTTCCCACCACTCGGTATTTATTCCTGGGATAGGACGAAGATTGGTGAGTGTACCATTTTCAATGGTAGCAGAATAAATATCGCAGCTTGAAAAATTTGCATCCGAACGATTGCAGCACTGAACGATCACGGTGCGTCCATCGCTCGTCATCGAAAGCGCGCTGATGCCTTCTTTGCCCGGCAACTCCATGAACTTCTGAGGTTCACCCCATTCGCTTACCGATTTACGCTGGGACTTATAGATCGAAGGCTGGCGGCCTTTATCGCGGTAAGTAGAAAAATACAAAGTAGATTCGTCTGCACTCACAAACGGAGTTGCTTCGTCGCTCGCAGAATTAAGTAACTGCAATCCTTCGGCATGAGTCTCGGAAAGACCTCTGGCCATGATCTTCTTCGACGTATCAGGCTGCGCCGAAAGAGTGGAAGTAATTGTAATCGTGAGAGAGAATGCCACAAGAAGCGGCATAAAAAATCGTCGTAGCGTCATTCGCGTACTGCCATTTTTCAAGAATAATCCCCAACCATTGCAAGATGATGCGTCCGATGAGAACGACCGCTTGCCGAACTTGCAATATCCTAACGCA
>DASTAO010000416.1:0-4330 GCA_035712525.1 Kapaibacterium sp. (SeqCode) | reverse complement strand
GTGTTACTTAAATTACAAAAATTAAACTTGCATTCGACAAACTCGCTATTATTTAAATTGGCATTCGAGAGATCGCAATGAGAGAAGGTACAATACTCATAGATAGCCGTTTGAAAACTTGCGGCATCGATGTCGGCTTTCGAAAATTCTTTGTCCTCGATGTAATCCATTTTTAGATGATTATGCCGAGCAAGTCAGAAATATCTTTCAACTCGTAATCGGCATCATGAGTTGTTGTTCCGAAAGTGTCGCCATAACGGGCAAATGCTGTTTTCATCCCAACTGCTTTCGCGCCTTTTATATCGCGCTCAGGCCAATCGCCAACCATTAACGCTTCCTCCGGTTTGACATCAAGTAGTTCAAGTACTTTTCGAAATGGTTTTTCAGAGGGCTTACGCTCCCCAGTGTCGTCAAACGTTACTGCAGTGGTAAAAATATGATGAAAGCCAATAAAGCAAAGCCTAAGCCAGGCTTCTCGGCTCGGGGCATCGGAAAGAACAGCAAGTTTTATCCCTCGGCGTATCAGTTCCATTAAAGTCGCTGTAACATGGGGGTATGGCTTTAATGCTGCTTCACGGGCACGACGATAAGCTACGATACCCGAAGCAAGAATCCGATGATCTACTTTATTCAACAAGCCGAATAAGAGATCATCAAAAATATTCTGGTACTCGATCCCGCGCTCTTTATAAATGGCATCGATGCGAGATTGAATTTCTTCGCGTTCGAGTGTCAGGCCGGCATCAAGCATAGCGTCGATCGCTGCATCGATGGCCCGGCGCTTCATTGTCATGAAATCAACAAGAGTATTATCAAGATCGAAAACGATGGCTTTTATCATTATTATAAGGATAGCACTAATCCGTCGTATGCAAGACGCACATTCGGTGGTAATCGTTTCTCGGCCTCACTATGAAGCACGTCGTGATTCATGTGAGTAAGATATGCCTGCTTCGGTGATAATTCTTTAGCGATCGAGGTTGCCTCGGAGATGGTCAGGTGTGTCGGATGCTCAGTGAATCGCAAACCATCGATGATCATCACATCCAACCCTTTTAGCTTTTCTTTAGAAGCAATCGGTATTCGTTTGCAATCGGTCAGATACGCAAATCCACCAATTCTGAATCCAAAGATATTCATCATGCCATGATCGAGCAGGATCGGCTCGATGAGCAGCTCATTAATGGTAAATGGCGTTCCATCGATCACGGTAAATGGAATATCCGGAACTCCCCCGCCGCCGGTATTTTTCTTCGGATCGAAGGCATAAGGAAATGTAGAGCGAATCCCATCATAGGTATCCTGGGAGGCGTAGCACATAGGCACAGGCAATCGAAGGAATTGAAATGCTCTCAGGTCGTCAAATCCGGCGATATGATCATAATGCTGATGAGTATAGAGAATGGCATCGATCTTCTTAACACCTCGGCCAAGCATCTGTTGACGGAAATCTGCGCTGGTATCTATGAGGATAGTCATCTCTTCAGTTTCTATCAGGGCACTTACCCGAAGGCGCTTATCTCGAGGATCGTTAGAAGTACAAACCGCGCAGGAACAACCGATCATCGGAACGCCAGTCGATGTTCCGGTGCCGAGCAAGGTTACCTGCATACTTGAAAAATTGGGTTAAGCGGCAGTGCGTGCTTCCTGAAGCACTTTGCTCACTTCATCTTCGATCGCTTCGCGAAGTGCGGGGGAGACAAATACATTTTCGAGACCAAATTCATGCAATCCGATTGATAATGTTCGAATTTTTCTGGGCACACTGGTACGGCGATTGATAACGAGTAAATTCTGATCGCGTAATAAGCAGTAACCGCCTTCGAAATTCCCGTTTTCGAATCGGACCTTCAGACCCATTTCAGCGGCGAGCGCCTTTAATTCCTCTAAGAGTTCTTCGCTTGTCATTCTGTATTAATAAAACAAGTAGGATCAGGCTAAAACGCCTTCAGCAGTAATAGAAACAAGGCCACTATCGATCTTTTTCAATTCACCCTGGATATGGGCTGCAACGTCTTCGATCGGTAATGTTTTCGGAGAGAATCGCGAGCGCGATACGCGAACTGCTTCTTCGATCGATGTAAGTTCACCACGAAGATAAAGCCAAATGTGGTACCCGAGACGGTTACGGTCGTTCGGTTCGACGGTCGGAACAGCACGAACAGATGCATAAGCCTTCTCGGCCAGTTCGGTATCCTCTGCTTTTGATATATGAAGTGACATATCTACTTTGTAACGATAAATTGCCCCTCTCCAAGAGGTAAGTTGTTTAACAATACCTTGGCAAAATATGTCCCACTTGAAAGTGAGGATGCGGTAAAGGCATAAACCAAGGCACTTTCATTGGCTTCAATGCTTCCATAAACCCCTTTTTTAGGGTTAGAGAGAGTTGATGAGAAAACTTTCTTCCCATTAGAACCAAATACCAATAATTCCAGCGGCTGTTTGGATATCAATTCAAGGCTATTCTCTTGAGGTGAACTTACCATCACCGATACTGATTGATCGGTCATATTAGGATAAAAAATCACAGAGTTTTCTGTTTTGCCGGAAAAGGTGTTTTTATTATTAGCTCCAAGTACCGCTCCTACTATCTTCTTAATCACCGCCCCATCAGGATCGAGAACGATCGTATCAGGCACGAAAGAACAATTAACACTAGCGCTTGACTGTTCTACCGAATCCATCCACACCGTTGCTCGCTCCTTTTGTCCTGCCTTGGATCTTGCTTCAACAACGAACGGCACTCTGAATAATTGATACTTAGAAAGGTCTTGCGTTTGATTAAAAAATATTTGGTACCCTGACTGTCTTTTTGACCAGGACAATTTTATTTGCGGATACCAGATCCCATAAACCCACTCTTTGAAAAACCACGCCAGATCCTGGCCGGTACTTGTTTCAAAACTCTTTTGCAGATCTGCGCTGGTAGCAGTACTATAAGCATGAGCTTTACCATAATCGCGAATTGCCTTGAAGTACGATTGGTCGCCCAGATAATATCGCAACATTCCAAGCACGGCAGCACCCTTTTGGTATATAACGGGATAAGGATAGTTGTTTCTCGGGCTCGTTAAGAACGGCGCTCCATACATCGGGATCTTCGAACCACTACTAATTGCAGCAGATATGTTTTGATGCTGTCTTGTCCAATATGCTACATTTCCGATAAATCTCTCAAGAAATAACGATTCCGAATACATGGCGAAACCTTCATTGAGCCATGGGTCGTTAAAGTCTTTGCAGGTAACCCAATCGCCCCACCACATATGCGATAGCTCATGCTGGGCTGTAGTCGAGTTCGTATCCATCGCTGAATTGACCAGCGTGATCATTGTCTGGTGTTCCATCGATCCGATCGGAGCGACTACATAGCCCACTTTTTCGAACGGATATGCCCCATATAGCGAATCGAAATACACTAATGCTTCGACAACACGATTGTACATATCGACACTTAGGCGAGTTGAATCAGATTGGTACGAGAAGCATTGAAATGGGATCTGAAGAGGATTCGTAATATTTTGCTCAACGAACGGACCGCAAGCAAATGTCAATAAATACGAAGCGATAGGGTGAGTGATCTTCCAACTCATCGCATGGCGATGATCAGCGATTGGGAGATCACTAACCCTAATTCCATTCGAAACAACTACATCGGAGTCAGGGGCAATAAAAGTCAAAGATACACTATCGGCTTTATCATCCGGTTGATCGTAGCAAGGCATCCAGTGGCGAGTGCAGGATATATACGGAGCACTAAACCCAACTCCCATTGCGAACATCATCTTGCTATCGTTACTAATACCACCCCATGGGTTAGCCCCACCTTCGTTCGTAGGCGTTCCATGATAATAGGTTCGAACCTGAAAAATAGAACCAGATGAGATAGGGGAAAAATTAATAACCTGATATTCACCGGTTGAATCGGCAACACTTAGCGATGCCCGGGCTGAGCCAACGAATACACTATCAATAGTTAGTGATTTAAGATGTTGGAGTATAGAGGTGAGAGCGGCAGTGCTTTTGGCAGACATCTCAGCGACTCCTTTGATCGTATTATTCTGCCTATCGAGCGATACGGTAACATCATATGATAGAACATCGTATCCTTTGTCCTGGCAGATCGCTGTAGAAGAGAGAGCAGCTAAAAGCCCAATAATTACAAGTATTTTTGGCATTGCGTATTTGTCATTCTTGAACCCAAAACTCGTAAAAAGAAGTTCTTACGTCGTTGTGAATACGTCGGCTAACCAAATAACCCCGTACGGCATTGTAGCTTCGAGTGATGAAATGCGCGAACTTATTGCTGTCGTCCGTGCTGTGGCTC
>DASTAO010000415.1:0-4872 GCA_035712525.1 Kapaibacterium sp. (SeqCode) | reverse complement strand
GTTGGTTAGAGCATCTGACTGTTAATCAGAGGGTCGTAGGTTCAAGTCCTACCTCAGGAGCAGAATACCCGAACCGTCGCCGCAAGGCGGCGGTTTATTGTTTTATGGCTATTGTGAAACGGTTTGCTTGTGTTCTTTTTCTTCTCACCCTTTCGGTTACAGCATTCAGCCAACCGCTTGGCTTTGTGCGTCCGCACCGAATGTCGTGGGTACCCCTTAGCGGCTCATTCCTTGAGCCCAATCAATTTTCAACCATCTGGGATTTTTCCCGCCAAGAGATCCTGCTCGAAGCAGGGTATGGGCAGGATGTGATCAGAACCGAGCGGACGATCATTGGCGCCGAAGGATTAATCTGGAGCGGACTGAATTCCATCTCCGGATTTCGTTTTCCGGTAGAGACGGCCGATTTCTTTTTTGGATTATATGGCGTGTATGCCGTACCGATCGCCGGTTGGAATTATCCGTTGCCGGTACGAGTACGGTTGAGCCATATTTCGTCTCATCTTGTCGATGGAACAACCGATTCTACTTTTGGCGGATCGAGCAGCAAATATAGCCGAGAATTTATTTCGGTCGAATCGCAGATAGTCCCACATGATAGAAGTAGTTGGTTTGCCCTTTCGGGTGGTATCAAATATGTATTTCATCAGGTGACTAAAGTCGAGCCTTCGATCCAGTTTCCGATCACGATCGATCTTATCCCTCGCTTCTTGCCGTATCAGAGTTATTTCTTTGTCAGTGCTTCCACGATGGGTAGTGCATACTATCCTCAGTATAGTGCTGCTCTTACCATTCGGTTCTATACAACCAAAGAAACCTACCTCGATCTTTTTGGCGAATACCATACCGGTGCGACGCGGTTTGGTGTTGAAGGTACGCAAAAAGAGAATGGGTATGAATTTGGCATCAGGCTTCTGAGGATCCCATTTGAGGTTATGAAAGAGTCGGATTAATGCTTCGGCATCAGTCTGTTTATTCTACTTCATCAAATACTTAATGCAAGAAGGTCGGTTTTTATCCCGCTTAGATTTCTTTATTGGCAAACAGCGTCTTTGGCTGCATATTGCATTGTTCATTCTTACCTTCATAACAACTACGCTTGCGGGAGTGGCTTGGGTTGGGCGCAATCCCCTTGAGCTGGAAAATTTTCACTATGGGATAGAGTACTCTATTCTACTATTGATCTTTATTTCGGCGCATGAGTTCGGACATTTTATTGCTGCTCGAATTCATGGAGTCAATACGACTCTTCCATACTATCTGCCTTTTCCGGGTTCGACGTTAGGAATAATGCCTAACTTCGGTACGTTCGGCGCTGTGATCAGGTTGCGCTCAAAATTGCCGAGCAGAAAGATATTATTTGATATAGGGGTCGCAGGACCAATTGCAGGGTTTATCGTTTGTGTCATTGTGCTTGCGATCGGATTTATGACCTTACCGGGGATCGAGTACTTGCAAAGCATTCATCCGGGATATCCGCATATTTCAGTTCAACCGGGATCGTCGGTTGTCTTTGGCAAGACATTGCTTTATACGGGGCTGGAAAAATTATTTGCTCCTGCGGGTGCCTATATCCCTCCGATGACGGAGATGTATCATTACCCGCTACTATGTGTCGGTTGGTTTGGGTTGTTTGTAACAGCGCTGAATTTATTACCGGTCGGTCAACTGGATGGAGGCCATACGATCTATGGAATGTTCTCTCCGCGAATTCATCGCCTTCTCGGCATTGCAACGGTTTCAGTTCTTATAGTGCTCTCGCTTCCGGAATTCATTTTAGGATTTTTTCCACCAGAGTATCCTGCCCTTTCCTGGTTGAATTCGATCGCGTTTAATGGGGGGGCAAGTTGGATTGCCTGGGTGATAATGATATTAGTGTTTATTCGATTGGGACATCCAAAGACGCTTGACGAATCACGCCTTGACACCAAGCGCATCGTGATCGGTTGTTTTACGTTGCTGATCTTCATCCTTTCATTTACTCCGGCTCCGCTTGCGATCCAGTAATATTCGCAACTACGTCCCTGAGATCCTGCTGCTTGGTAGTGCAGCGATATTACAATTCTACAGGCTTGGTATTGGCGAGTTTGCTTCGTGGGATGAATCGTTATATCTCGTTCGTGCTGAGGCTTGCGTACGATTTGGAGCCTGGCTCGACCAGACAAAATATGCTATCGGTGGGCTTTATTCCTCAACTCATCCACCGCTTGTCATTTGGTTAATGGCATTAACTAGGACTATCTTCGGTGACGGGCTCTTTGCTTCAAGGGCAATAGCGGCTGTCTCGGCAGTGGTCGCTATCTTGTTTTGCTATAAGCTTTGTCGTTTGATCGCGAGTCGTGAGGCTGCACTTGTTGCGAGCATCTCACTCGCTTGTGCTCAACCATTCGTCTGGTACGGCCATCATGCCCAGCTTGACATACCAATGATGGCGGGCGTTTTTGTGACACTATATTTCTTTACTCGGTCGGTACAAACAAACTCGGCAAGAGATAGTATTATTGCGGGCATCGCCTTTGGCATTGCATTAAGCACTAAAGCATTTCAGGCTCTTGCCATTGTTCCTATTCTTGCAGCGCTACCCTTCACTTTTCAGGCTTCCAATAAGTATGGGCTTTTATTGCGACTACTTGGGATAGCTGCCATTATATCACTTCCGTGGTATGCTTATATGCTTCTCCAGCATCCGGACTTCTTTTTACAGTATGGCTACCTTGTTACATCGTTGCGCAGCGGCTCATATTCGCCCGGGAAAACGAATAAGCAATGGTGGTATTATGCTAATCAGTTATTAATTGCGTTGCCATTGTTTTCATTAGTTGCGGCTATATTTATTAATAAGTCGAAAGACAAATTACTGATACGGCTATTTTTCTCAATGGGGGCATGGCTGTTATTCCTCCTTATATTTCTAAGTGCAATGCATACACGTATGTTGCACTTCGTTCTGCATCTGTTGCCGATTTCTTCTGTATTACTGGCGATTGCAGTTGATCGCTATAATTCGCTAGATGTTAAGAGCACAAAGATCGTACTGCTTGGACTTACTGGCTTAACAACTACTTGGAGTGTTAGCGAAGCCCTGCGGCGGGTAATTAAACTAGGCTTGTCCCCAGTGTATAATATTGACTGGGTGGTCGTAGGTGTGCTCTTCTTTATGGGATGTCTTTACTTTGTTTTTCTGCGTAAAGCAAAGATGTCGTTAGTATCTATTTCTATTTGCATTATACTTCTGGGCTTAAGCTATTATAGATTAGCTATCGAAACGGATGAGGAATATATTTCAGGCGCAAAATCTGTTGCTGAGTCACTTGAGAATGTCGGAGTTTCCTCTGTAGCAATCGTATACCCGGATTATCCTCACGAAATCCTTGTGCCACAACTTGCTTATTATACCAGTGGCTGGACGTTGGAGTGGCGAGCACAAAAGAGCGCTACATTTCTTACCTGGAAGGAAACAGATTCGACCTTATCGGCGACAAAAACCTTGCCTGCACAATCAGCAATTATGTATATCGGATGGGATGAATTCTATAAACCATCAATGGAAGAGATTGCAATCACACACCGGTTAGATAGCAGCTTAATGTCTATTTACTTAAGAAAGATACGAGCGAATAAATATACTCTTTATTATTAAAATCTCCATTCTTCGATAGAGGACAAATCGTCACAGTGGATTATTTTAATGCTGTTAGTAACTGGTTCGGTCAACATCTTGATCGCGGCCTGTTCTGCCACCTCTATCGGAATGTCGCGAATTTGTTTGGAGTGCGGGGGGAGAATGATGATGGATGGGATTTTAAAGGGCAGCCAGTCATTAGCAATGGGGTAGAAACCCACCATTGGTTTATTTTCGGCACTGGCGATATGAGCTATGGACGTATCGGGAGTGATAATTAACGATGCACCGCGTATAAGAGCTATAAGTTCGTGAATGTTTTTTGTTGGGAAAATAATCACCCTATTTTCCGTTGCTTTTTCCAGTAATGATTGAATCTCCACAATTTGATCCGGCATTGCCGTTAGAAAAACAACCTTATCCGGAAACTGCTCGCTTAGAGTATTTGCAAGTGTAATACTATTTTTATTGCCCCATTTTCTGATAGCAGTAGCATCGGTATTGATGACAAGATAGCTCGCTGCCGAACGTTGCTTTAGTATTGTGCTTATAGCCTCAGTAACCTGTCGTTCGATTGCTAGATCGATCAGTAATGACGGTCTGACATCTTCACTCGCAGGGAGTTCAATTGTCGAGCGCAATAAATATTGCAGCTTCGATACCATCGACATCGGCAGCGGGGTTTCAGGAAGAACAATGTATCGGGAAAATAAGCGATCTGCTCCTTCTTTGCCAGCTTTACCAATACTGGCAGTGATACCGGTTGGCGACGATAGCCTCGATATGATGGCGTTACGGGTACGGTCGATAAAATTACAGGCGATAACTACATCCCATTGCCGCTTACGAGTTTCTTTTGTGAGATGAGCAAACTCCCGCATTGATGAGGCAGAGTAATCGTAGATCACATCGATTTCGGTATCTGCTCGTAAAAGATCGAGATTTTTATAACTACCGGCTACACCGATCTTGATCGAGGGCTTTAGCTTTTTCAGGATTCTCCATAGTGGGGTTGTCACTACCATATCACCAAGTGCATCGTAGCGAATGATCAGGACACTCGACACTTTTTCTAAGGGGACAGGTTTATCGAGAGGGGTGATGCGAAGGAGTTTGCCGAGCAGACGCATCGTCAGAAATTTATTTCCGTATTCGATCTTCTTCAGCAGACGTTTGAACCAGCTTGAAGATTCGTGAGGGGCCCTGGCGCGATACGTTTTTTGCTCGGCTGCCACGTTAGGAGTTTACTT
>DASTAO010000414.1:0-2958 GCA_035712525.1 Kapaibacterium sp. (SeqCode) | reverse complement strand
CCCTGAATTTGCTCCATTACCATCAATGGTTTTCGTCCATTTTACAACTCCTTGTCCAGAAAGTTTAGCAAGGAATGTACTGTTACCGGTAGGATGGGGAAGAGTTACATCACCTAATGTTGTGTTGCCGCTAAACGAGCCTACAAGAATGATATCGCTTGCACTATCGACACCGATCTTATTCCCCGAGCCAGCCTGATCCGAACCTCCGGTACTCATGGCCCATTTCACTTCACCATTCGGATCGTAGGAGCCGATCAATGTTGCATATCTATAATTATTATTATAACTAAAGTCATTGCCACCGATCGAAATGCCGGCACGATAATATCCCGTTAGATAGGTATTGCCGGAATTATCGATGGCAATATCTCTTGCCGAACCATAATAGCCTCCCGTGCCGACTTTCTTTGCCCACTCGGTTTTTCCATCTGTAGTAAATTTTGCAATGAACATTTTCTGTTCCGGGTCGCCTGAATCAAGAGTGAATCCGTCAATGGTTAAGTGACCGAAGAATTGCCCGCAAGCATAGGTAGTACCATCTGATGCAGAGCAAACTCCAAGCCCGGTATGAATACCATCGCCACCACCTGATTTTGCCCAGACAATATTTCCAGCAGAGTTATATTTTGCAATGAAAAACTCATTGAGTTGGACAGAGGTAATGGTGATCGTATCGAATGTTGCCATCGAGACGTATCGGCCGCTAATATAATAATTGCCCAAACTATCAATGCTTAAAGCATTGGCAATATTTTGATTGAAGTTATTTGTCCCGGAGCCTCCGGCTGTTCGTACCCACTGCAATAGTCCATCGGCTGAATACTTAGCAAGAAAAATATCCGATGCACCAATGCTTTTGTGTATGCTATCTCCAAACCTAACACTGCCGAGAAAATTGCCGGTGATGACTACAGAGCCTGTTTTATCAACGACGATCCCTTTTGAGAAGAGATCGGAAATGGAATCGGTAGCTTGGACAGCTGCTTTTGCCCAGATAATAGATCCATTATGGTCATACTTGGCAATGTAAATACCCCAGCGACCCGGGTTACTGAGAGAAATCGTATCCAGATGTAATTCATCATGGAATTCGCCGACCACATACACATTTCCATCGTCATCGGCTGTGATACCGCTGGCATAATCGTTATTCGTACTGCCAATCGTTTTAGCAAACTGCCATTGTTGGGAAGAGGCTGGGGAGCCAATCGAGAGTAGGAATAAAGACAGAAGAAGTATTGTAGCTTTCATGGTATAACAACCCTTTCGAGGACTAAAAGTCGCGGTTTAAACTGGTGCTTTCCGGTGTTTTATCCCGACTTCCATGCAAGAATGATCGGTCGGCAAAAATTTGCTTGGATTCAGGAGGCCGTTGGGATTAAAGCTGTCACGTAACCGCGACATGATTGCTATATCGCTTTCGGAGAACATCCAGCCCAATGCCTCTTTCTTTTCAATGCCAACCCCATGTTCGCCTGTAATCGACCCATTTTTCGATATGCATAACTTTAAGATATCGGCACTGGCTGCAAGACATTTTTTTATGCTTTCGGGATCACGCTCATCATATAAAATGGCAGGATGAAGATTGCCATCGCCTGCATGAAAGATATTGGCAATTCGCAGATCGTATTTCTTGCCAATGGCATAGATAGTTTCTAATATATCGGGAAGTGCATATCGTGGTATCACCCCATCCTGTGTATAATAACTTGGGCTAACACGTCCTAAGGCGCCGAAGGCTTTCTTTCGAGCTTGCCAAAGTGCGGTTCGTTCTACTTCATTTGCGGCGATACGGATCGTCCGGGCGTTACCCTTTCGGCATATTTCTTCGATCTCATGCACTAGCCTTGGCAACGATGTTTTCCTACCATCGAGCTCGATAAGTAGTAATGCTCCAGCATCCGTCGGGAAACCAAGATGGAATGCTGCTTCGAGGGCATCAAGTACTTCGGAATCGATCATCTCGAGTGCTGCCGGGACAATTCCAGATGAGATGATAGCACTTACAGTTTCAGATGCATCGCGAGGTGTTGGGAAATCGACAAGCAATGTCTCAACTGCTTCCGGCAAAGTTGTTAACTTAACTTTTGCTTTGGTGACAATCCCGAGCGTACCTTCACTACCAATAAGTAATGAAAGAAGTGGAGCAGTATCGGTATGCACATCGAACCAATGGAGGGTACCGTCCGGAAGAATAACTTCAAGGCCGAGAATATGTTCGGCAGTTGCTCCATATTTCAAACAGTGCGGCCCACCAGCATTTTCGGCGATATTACCACCGATAGTTGATGCTGCCTGACTCGATGGGTCGGGAGCAAATTGCAAGCCGTATTTCTTTACGACTTTCGAAAGTGATTCATTAACCACACCGGCTTCGACAAGTGCCCAGCGTTCTTCCGGATTGATCTCAAGAATGCGATTCATTGAGGAAGTAACGATCATTACTCCTTCGCCACAAGCAAGTGCACCGCCGGAAAGGCCGGTGCCGGCGCCGCGAGTCAGAAATGAGATCGAATGAGCATTGCAATAACGGACGATCTTTTGTATCTCATCGACCGAAGATACAAGGAGGATGGTGCTAGGGCGAATGCGCTCAAGTGTTACGGCATCGGCATCGTAGACAAGCCGATCCGTTGGCTTTGTAAGAATGCGTTCGTCTGGTACTATGCCGCTAAAATCATACATATCGTTCTTTGAACCGTCGCAAAGCCTTGGCGACAGGTTCTGCAGTATATAAGGTCACTACGGCAAGTAAGGCTCCGGCAATCACATCGATCACATAATGATAGCGAAGATAGACTGTTGAAAATATCAGTCCACTGCCAAAAACAAGGATCACCCACCGAGATGGAGTCTTAAACTTAAACGCGAGAATAATGCAGAGTAATGCAATTTCCGTATGACCGCTTGGGAAGACGTCTCTGGTTACCGTCTTAAGGACTTCGCTTGTAG
>DASTAO010000413.1:0-4912 GCA_035712525.1 Kapaibacterium sp. (SeqCode) | reverse complement strand
TAGTACCTGCAGAATCGATTGGGAAAGAAGAAATGATCGTTTTACCGTTTGAAAAAGCAAATAAGACATCCGAACAAAAATGTTGTTTTATGGAGTCATCAATAGTATTGCCGTGGATAAGATCTTTCGGAGAATATATTTTAACGTTAATAAACCGTTTGTAATACTGTTCTACGATCCATTGATGTTCTGTTATAATAATATCACCTGGTGTAATGGCGTTGGCCAAGGCAGTAGACTGTACAAAAAAACAATCGTTTGATCGGGAATGAAGTAATATTATAGAACCAAAAAAATTAACAATGACAAGTAAAACCGGTAGTACGATTCTAATAGACGATGTTTTGTTGAGGTATCTCGACTCACGATATTGAAGTAAGCGGTCAAATAGTAACCAAAATATCACTGATTGAGGAATCCAAAATTCTAAATTTGAGGGATCCCATATGAAAAAGAATATAGAAAAGGTAAACAACCAAGTGATGATCGGAATCAATGAGTTTTTTGATGTAGTAATGATCGTTTTGAAATCACGGGCAGATCGGCACAGCGTGATAAGTACAATTGAAAAAAATATTATTGTGACTATGCTGAGCCCAATTGCTGTAAACAAATTACTATTACGAATGAGATAAAGCTCATCGTCAAGAATATGTCCCGGAAGAAGAGCAGAGAAAGTTTTCTTAAAACCTGGAACAGTAAAGGCAAATTGACCGCCGATAATACTATGAGAAATGCCCACAATGGCTTTCATTGCTGAGTGTAGGCTTGGCAAATTCCAAAATCCAGATGGAGTGGCAGAACCATCGTTATGGGCATATAGTGTGAGCCACGACAGAATATGACCGATTGATGTTTCTTTATTATTGAAAACTATGACCGCAAGATAGCCAAGCAGAACAACTAGTCCAGCTGATAAACCATAGAGAAGTCCAGCTTTAATTTTTGTAAGTGTATAATCTTTTGGGGTCAAATAGAGTCGAGCAAGAACGGCGAAACCGATCAAAGCAAATGACTGATGATATAAAACTGCAACTCCATTAAATAAACCTGTCCAGACTATATCACCAACTTTAAGTGGTTGCTTCAAAAGGAAACTCATTCCTAGCAATAAAAAGAAAAGAGGGATGATATAGACTTCTACGCAGATGCTGTAATACCAAAATCCATAAGAAGAACCTATGAGAGTGATTGTCGAAACAGCGGTTGATGTCGGGCTATAAAAAAAACGTTTTAAGATATAATAGATAGTTGCCAAGCTTGCAGCCCCAAAAATAGAATTTAGGGACGCTACTACGAGGGAGCTATCGGCATTACATCCAAGTGCCCGCAACAGCCAAAGCCAACCCACACAAGTCATATGGTATAAAAGATGATGTGGGTGAAAGAACCACCTTCCGGAATCAATGTCGTTTATATATGCAATACTATCATGAGAAGCAGCGAGATTATGCGAAAGAGTTAGAAGATATAAGCTCAAAAAACCAACAAAAACAATAAGTAGCTGTGTGATCTTTTTTACCAAGACGTACCTGTTTGTTGTGTTGAAAAAATGTAGAATATTCATGGGTAGGTCAATTTATCGAGTCCATCAATACAGTAACCCTATGAGGCCAGGGAGGTAGCGGGTATTACTAGGGCATAAACCTTTGACAATCAGATCAATAGGATATTATTTTTTAAGACTAAGCCCTGAATCTGAATCCCAAATTGATTGTTTTCGTAATACAGATACAGAAAGGTATTAGAATTAGTATGTATGATCCAGTATTAGTCCAGCCGTTTCGTGATGAAGTAACCCGCTTAGGGGTAAAAGAAGAGCGTGATGCTGCTGAAATGGAGAAAGAGCTTTCCGCGGCAGGGACGACGTTTGTTTATATCAATTCTGTTTGCGGTTGCGCTGCCGGTGGTGCAAGACCGGCATTGAAACTTGCATTATCGCATTCGAAGCGCCCGGATCGCTTAGTTACAGCTCTTGCCGGCAATGATAAAGAAGCGGTATCGAAGGCTCGTGAATTTTTTATGGGATTTCCACCATCATCCCCCCAAATGGCTATCTTAAAAGATGGAAAACTTGTTTGGATGATGGAACGTTGGCAAATAGAAGGCCGGGCTCCCGAAGCTATCGCTCAGGATATCGTCCGTGCTTTCGATTCACTGTAATTAACTACTTGCAATTCCGCGAATCCGTTTCGCGGAATTTTTTTGTACTTGTTCGTACTATTGATTGGTACGATTTTTGCTATAACGTTTAGAAGGAGACACGTATTTAATGTTGCAGTTGCGGCAACGAATGGGTTTACACCAGCGCCTGACGCCAGTCCAGGTGCAGTATCTCAAATTATTGCAACTCCCCGCAGCCCAACTCGAAGAACGCATTCGCGAAGAGCTCGAAGAAAATCCGATGCTCGAAGAAAGTCCGCAGGATGAGCTTCCTGAAGATACCTTAGCAACCTCGGTCGAAACAAGCATTATCTCTTCGACTCCTACCGAAGAGCAAAGCATTTCTACTGAAGACACCGCAGTAACCGATCCTCGAGATCGTGACAATGATTACTCGATCGAAGATTTCATGAACGACGAGCTTGAAGGATTCAAAGCTCCCCGTTCGAAAAATTACGACGACGAAGATAATAGCCAGGATCGTGGACAAGCAGTAGAAGAAACCCTAAACGAATCATTAGCAAAGCAACTATCGCTTCTCGAACTTTCACCAAGAATGAAAGTGCTTGCGGAAGAAATTGTAGGGTCTCTCGATTCGGATGGCTATTTCCGTATTCCTCTTGAACAGATCGTTCAGGATACCTCAATTTATTACGGCGAAGAATATACCCTTCCCGAGGCAGAGCGACTGCTTAAACGAATTCAACGATTAGATCCGATCGGCATTGCTTCCCGTACGCTTCAGGAATGCCTGCTTGTGCAGCTCGAGGCGATGAATTCGACTAATCCAGCAAAAGGGATGGCGCTGCATATTCTAAGCGAGCATTTCGATCTATTCATTAAGAAGAATTACCAGATCCTCGCCAAGAAACTTCAAATAAAACTGCAGGATCTAAAACCGGCTCTCGATCTTATTCAGCATTTGAATCCGAAACCCGGCGCGCCATCAGCCCCGGTAGGAGAAAGCCGACGCTACATCACCCCGGATTTTTATATTGAGAAGACACCCGACCAAAAAGAATTCATCATTACGCTTAATGAGCGTGGCGTCCCATCGATCCGCATCAATGGCTCGTATAAAGAGCTAACAAAGAAAAAGCACACGCTAGCAGCCGGCGAACGGCCATTGCCGGACGATGCAAAGGAGTTTATCAATAAAAAATTCGAAGCCGCGAAGGCATTCGTGTTGGCATATTATCAGCGCCGCAAGACGTTACTCAATGTGATGCAGGCCATCGTCTCTCGGCAGAATGAATTTTTCATTAACGGCGAGAAATTCCTCAAGCCGATGATCTATAAGAATATCGCTGAGGATATTTCAATGGACATCTCGACGATCTGCCGTGTCGTCAATGGAAAATACTGCCAATGCGATCACGGGGTCTATGAATTGAAATATTTCTTTAGTGAAGCCATCATGCTCGATACGACTGAAGATGGCGATGAGGAATCCTCCTCAGAGCAGGTTTCGAATAAGGTTGTTAAAGGTCGAATAAAAGAACTGATCTCCGAAGAAAATCCGATGAAACCACTTACGGACGACGAGCTTGCCGAACGTCTTCGCGGCGCTGGCTATGAACTAGCCCGCCGTACTGTTGCAAAATATCGAGAGCAAATGAATATTCCGGTGGCGAGAATGCGCAAGCGGATCGTGTAAAAAATAAAATGAGCCTATTCGAATGTTCGAACAGGCTCGTTGCAGTTATTCTGAGGAATTACGCTGGCCCTAAATATTCAAAACCAAATGTTGCAGAGATCCTGAATATCTGCAGTACCCCGTGACAATCCTTGAAGTAGAAGTACGATGTTGCGGACTGGCCATTGACTCCTTTGCCTTTGATCACACCATAATTTCCAGTTGCCTGGGTGGCAATTAGTTGTTTTACTCTGGTATCGGCAATCCGTTTTGCAGCAGCTTTGCCGGCATCTTCGACCCATTTGTAAAAGAAGCCTGCACCAATGTTTATTCCTGCTGAAGCGAGTCCATTGGCAAGGCCCGTGGCAATGCTTTCGCCTTTTGCCAGCGCTTCGGAAACCGCCGAGGCTACCTCACCGATATTTTCTAAAATATCTGACACGGCTTCGAGATCGGTCGCATCGACATTCTTCGGTTTGTTATCCTTGACCCACTTCAAAAACGCTTCAAATGCTTTCGTATTTGTCACTAAGCAATCGGTTACCGAATCCGGAATGCCCCAACGCTGCAATCCATTCGATAGGCGATCGAGGATAATTTTCCGTGCCTCATCCGATTGGGCCTGAGCATTTCGAATACTATCCTGTTTGACTTTTTCATCGCTATCTTTTTTATTCTGAGCATCGATCTCTTCTTTCGTCGGATGCTGCATGGCTTGATTCTTAGTTTTGTTAGCCTCCGAACCTGCTTCGTTTGCTTCTTTCTTTGCTTGTTCAGCTTTCTTCTTAGCTTCTTCAGCAAGCCGGGCCGCTTCAGCGGTATCGCCGGCTGCTAAAGCAGCTTTTGCTTTATTGACAAGATAGGCGGCTGCGGCAGAATCACTGCGGGCTTTATCATTCTCATCCTTTGCTTTATCAATGCCGCTCCCGGAAGCCCCCGGCCGTCCGTTGACTTCGTCTTGTGCTTTGCCTATTCCGTCGTCGGCCCCACCAATGGCCTGGCCTGCGCCTTTCACTGCATCCTCGGCTTCGTCGATCTTGAGTTGCGCGTCTTGTTGCTTTGCCAGGATTTTAAGACATTTTGTATGTAACCCTACCATGGCATCACGATCGT
>DASTAO010000412.1:0-7220 GCA_035712525.1 Kapaibacterium sp. (SeqCode) | reverse complement strand
AGGAAATCATTGCCGAATTTTACGTTCGATCAAATGCAGCAAATGATTCGCAACGACTTTCATGATCCGGCCAAGCGAATAGTCATTGCGACCATCGATGGTGTTGTTGTCGGTCAATCACTGTACTCCGTAAAAACAGATGAAGCTGGAAAGGTATATGGATTTTGTTTTAGCAGGTATGTAAAGCCCGATTTCCGTCGTAAGGGAGTAGCGAGAGCGTTGCTTGCAGATTCGATCAAGTGGTTTCAGGATAGAAATGCTTCCTACATTCTTGCTCATACTCATACCGGTAATGATAAACTGCAATCGCTTTTTAAGGAATTTGGCTTTGTCCTTGAAGGGCCATTTAGCAACAAATGGGAGTATTTTACGCTCACAAAATGGCTTTAATGGCATTATTGGAACGGAAAATGACGAATTCTGTTTATTTGCCGCGCGAATAAAATTCGTGAGTTAACCGGCCCCTTCGACTAGTGGTTAGGTCACCACCCTTTCACGGTGGTTGCACGGGTTCGAATCCCGTAGGGGTCACCACTTTCTGTTATAACGGCACTGATGATAGAAGAATTATTTGGTTCGAGCCGTGACCTATCGATCCTTCAAATGGCCGACCGGGCCGTTGTGGTTTTTCTCCTCGCACTCATTTTCATTCGCATTGCCGGCATTCGTGCGTTCGGAATGAAATCCGCGTTCGATAATATTATTATCCTCTTGCTTGGTGCAATTCTTAGCCGCGTTGTGGTTGGTGCTTCGGAAGCTGTCTCGACAACCATTGCCTGTTTTGTTATTGTATTCCTCCACCGACTCTTTGGGTTGCTCAGTGTTTATAGTACAAAATTTGGATATTTGGTAAAGGGAAAACGAGTGCTCCTTTATCAGGATGGCAAACTCATGAAACGAAACATGAATTTGAACATGATCAGTGAACACGATCTGATGGAGGGTGTTCGTTTGCAGGGTCATGTCGACGATCTGAGAGATATTAAGGAAGTGTATCTCGAACGCAACGGTCACATCAGCATTATCAAAAAATAAGGACCTCTTCGCTGCTTCAAGGTTTCCACGGCGAAGAGGCATAACAATTGTTAACTACGTCTTATGTCGATTTATGTATGGTGAGAGTTCTCTTTTTCTTTTGGCTTCATAGCCTTATCTCTTTCTTTTTTTTATTTCTCCTGTCGCCTGTAGGCGACCCGTATGTTGATTGTCATTTCCGGATATATGTGCCGGGGATAACTGAGTGCCATTTTTCTCCTTCCGACTACACTCATAATAAGTAGTTGCAAAATACATGCCATCATTTATCTAGCTACTTACTCGATTCGATTGGAGATCAAATTGGTTTTCTGCCCGAGATAACTCGAAACAAAATGGCAATGATGGCAAGTACTAAAAGAATGTGGATCAACCCGCCGGCGCTATAAGCAAAAAAGCCGATGAGCCAACCGATGATCAGAATGACAGCGATGATATAAAGTATGCTATTCATAAGTAAATAGTTATGTTACCTTTTTCTTACGCACGGTTACATCCATCCGGTTTGCGTTGACAAAGAATACTCTGATGA
Source organism: Kapaibacterium sp. (SeqCode) (assembly GCA_035712525.1). Lineage (GTDB taxonomy): Bacteria > Bacteroidota > Ignavibacteria > Palsa-1295 > Palsa-1295 > JAFDZW01. Next base: position 5,653 of record DASTAO010000412.1, on the reverse strand, counting down.
TAAAACCGGTTGCAGAATTTTGTTCGTAGTATATATTGCCATCAAGGCAGGCCCACAAAAGTTATCAATATCATGATTGTTTATAAGTTCATAACTCTTTGAGAAAGGCACCGTTTATGGATCCCGATACTGCGCTCAGCGCTCCGAAAAAAACGTCGTCCGAACAGCAACAGGAAGAAAGCGTAAAGAAGGATCATCAGTACGGAAACTCTCAACCAACGCCAGCACGGCAAGCGTCCGGTGTCGACGCTGATAAGGATGAGAAAACCTCTACAGATTCTACCGGTGGCCCGGATAAACCAACAGCATAATCGAATCAGTGCAAATGAATGATCCCGTCACTTTATTAAAAAAAGATCATCGAGAGATCAAGCATTTATTTAAAGAATTTGAAAGCGCCGATGGCCGCAGCTATCGCCGTATATCCAATGAAGTGTTCGATCTGCTCGAAGCTCATAATGAAGTGGAAGAATCGATTTTCTACCCAATGATTCGCGCCGTGCTTCCCGATGAGTTTATCGTCGAGGAAGGACTGGAAGAGCACCATGTCATTCGAATGCTTATCGAAGAACTAAAGGCGATGGATGAAATAGATATTCACTTTGAAGCAAAATTCAAAGTACTTTCAGAAAATTGCGAACATCATTTCGATGAAGAAGAAGAGAAGATGTTTCCAAAAGCTTCGAGGCTTGAGGATGATCTTCGTGCTTCGATTGCTGAAGCGATGCAAATAAAGAAAGAAGAATTGCTGGCCGCTGCCAGCGCCTAATGACTGTTTAACGGCAATGGCAGCCTCAGTTGCACTTGTCAATTTTATTTCAACAATTAATTTATTACACCTATGTTAGACAACAACAACGAACCAAACCGCGACCGCAATCAGGGTACCTCATCATCGTCTTCATCAAGGACCGATCAAGGTTCGAATGAACAGCGCCAGGGTACTTCGGGCAGTTCTTCTTCGACCCAACGTCAGGGAAGCCAGTCCGATAAAGGAATGAATAAAGAGGAAGATTCATCGAAGAAATCAACCGGTTCTACTCGGTAATTTCGATTCTTGAATCGAAGATGCGAAGAAAGATATCGTTGATGTTTTTCTTCGCATTTTCTTTTAGTTGAACATCGTGCCTTCGCCTACAACACACAAACGACATAGACTGGGAAAACTGGAGATCATCATCGGATCGATTCTCGTGCTATTAGTCATTCTCAGAATTTTGCTTCCCTCGATCGTTCTGCATTTTGCTAATAAGCGTTTGGCTACGATGCCTGGCTATTATGGCCACATCGATGATATCGATATTGCGCTATGGCGCGGGGCGTATAAAATCAAGCACATCTATCTCAACAAGGTCGATTCGCTAACCAATAAACAAACTCCTTTTTTTGCTGCAGGCCTGATCGATCTTTCGGTTCAATGGGAGGCGCTTTTTCATGGCTCGATCGTCGGGGAGCTTGAATTGGATAGTGTAGGGATGCGATTTACGAAGGACAAAGTGGAGCCGGTCCAAGTTAAAAACGATCATGGTACCTTAAAGGATCTTGTTGATGATTTTATGCCGCTGGATATAAACCGGTTTGAAGTTCGCAACGGCAGCCTTCAGTACGTCGATGAACACCGAAAACCTCCCGTAAATATTCGAACCACAAATACCTATATCCTTGCCACAAATCTGAAAAATGTTGAAGACTCGGCAGTAGTATTGCCATCTACTGTTGTTTCGACGGGGGACATCTATGGAGGAAAGATGTCGTTTAATATGAAGATCAATCCGTTGGCAGTAGACCCAACATTCGATATGAATATCGAACTGAAGAATACGCACTTAGTCCAATTAAATCCGTTCTTTCATTCGTATGCACATCTTGATGTAAATAAAGGCACGTTCGATCTCTACGGAGAAGCTGCTGCGAAGAATGGGAAGTTCAAGGGGTATGTGAAGCCGATCATAAAAAATCTCGACGTCCTTGGACCGGAAGATGCTAAGGATTCATTTTTTCAAAAGTTATATGAGGGACTAGTCGGTACGGTTGCTGACTTCTTGAAGAATCGTCGCACAAAAGAGATCGCTACAAAAGTCCCGTTCGAAGGTTCAACCGAAAAAATGCAAGGAGACTCCTGGTATGTTGTTGCGGTCATTTTACGAAATGCATTTATCGAAGCCCTTAAGAATTCGATCGATCGAGAGATCGACATTTCCAACGTTAATAAAAAGAGCGAGCACAAGAGTTTTTGGGAAGGTCTTTTCGGGAAATAGCGGGATATAGGTGTTTTTCTTCGTATATTTAGGTCAGCCAAAAAGATCCTAAAACAGTTTTGCCCCCTTTGCACCGATACTTCTGAGCAAGTAGGTTGTTGATAATTGGTTATTTTTTAATAGCTTGCAGGCGATAATGAATCTGAAATTTCTGCGGTGCTTACTTCCGATAGCCGGGCTAACGCTACTGCTCTTTTGTCGAAATCTCCCTGCACAATCGATCTCTGGTGTAATTAATTCGTACGCTAAAGTTCTCCTCATCGATACCTGCGATAACTCACTGATTATCGACAATACCTCCGGTTTCGCGCCGGGCGACCGCGTATTATTGATACAAATGAAAGGCGCGACAATCGATGCAAGCAACACGGCTTCGTTTGGGACGATCACTGACATGGCATCAGCAGGTGATTATGAATTTACTAACATCGGCACCATCACCGGATTGACGGTTACTCTTCAATTCAAGATCTCCAAAAGATACGATGTTGCTGCATCGGTGCAGTTGGTTAGAGTACCGCAATATACCGATGCGACGGTAACCGATCTTTTAACCGCGAAACCATGGGATGGCAACAGCGGCGGTGTGCTTGTTCTTGAAGCTTCCGGTACACTTACTTTAAAAGATAGTGTGAGCGTAAGCGGAGAAGGTTTTCACGGGGGTAAAGTTTCTAATCGTGGTACCGGCGATAGTTTTCAGGATTATTTTTATCCGGTTGGCCCCAACGGCGCCTATAAAGGTGAAGGAATTGCTCGGCTTATCTTAAATAAAGAGACAGGTCGTGGCCCTCAGGCAACAGGCGGCGGCGGCGGTAATACCAGCGATGCTGGTGGTGGTGGCGGCGGTAATGGCGGCGGCGGCGGAAAAGGCGGTTTGCAAAACGATCCATTTGCTCAGTTAGATATTGGGGGGCTTGGGGGAAGAACGGTCGATTATAATTCATTTTTGCAACGGCTCATCATGGGCGGCGGCGGCGGCGGAAATAATAGCGATGATACCGCAACAGCCGGTGCGCCGGGTGGTGGAATTATTATCATTCGTGCCGACTCCATCGATGGTGGAAATCAAGTTATAATTGCTAACGGCAAAACAGCGGATACTGCTGGCGTCGATGGTGCCGGTGGTGGTGGCGCAGGCGGCTCTATTGTTCTTTCTTCAAGAGCAACCGGTGGACAAATGACGTTGATCGCGCAGGGTGGCAATGGTGGATGTAATAATGCTTCGTTCATCTCTGCACAGAAATGGTGCTATGCTCCCGGTGGAGGAGCGGGTGGAGGAAGAGTTTTTGTGAGTAGTGCGACACCTCCTGTTGCTGATGTCAGTGGGGGTAAAGCGGGTGTTGTTACCTACAATGCCTTACCCTGTTTCGGAACATCGTATGGGGCGACCGATGGAACAACCGGTGTGATAAATACAGGCTTTGTGCCATTCGATAGTAAGATCATATTTACGTATCCGAAAGCGATCAGTACTCTCGATACAGTTTGTGAAGGCGATTCGATAACGATCGGGATTAACGGAGGATCTAATTTCTCCTGGACGCCGAGTAACACTGTTGTTGATCCCACATCGGCGACACCCAAAGTGTTTCCAAGCAAGAACACAACTTATACAGCAACCTATCTTGATGATAGGGGATGTCCGCATAGCGACTCGATTGTAGTCATTGTTAATCCTCACCCACAGATCGTGGTTACCGGACCTGATAGCATTTGTGCCGGAGAGCTTGCAAAATATGTCGTAACTACTGGCCCTGGTTTTCCGAGCATTTCTTATCAATGGACTGCTACCGATGGAACGATCATCGGGACACCCACGATCGATACTCTATATGTTCAGTGGGGGTATACGGCATCAGGAAGTGTTACTGTAACAGCAACCCCCCAAGGTTCACCGTGTGATGCATCAGTTACACTGCCGGTTAAGATCAATACCGGTGTTCGACCAGATATAACAGGCGCTCAGCCAATTTGTGAAGGCGATACCATTACTCTTACGGCATCGACGGGATACCTAAAATATTTATGGTCGACTGGTGATACTTCGCAAGCGATTCGTGTAGACTCGGCCGGAAAATATTTTGTGATCGGTACACCGGCAAATGGCTGTGCACTTTCTTCCGATACAGTCGATATCATTGTCTATCCGAAACTCGCACCGGTTATTACACCATGGTTGACGATGATGCCTGATTCAGGCGGCTTTGATACGCTTTTTGTTGGAAGCGGATATAAAACGTATAACTGGTCGACCGGTAAAGTAGGCGATACGCTTGTCATTCTCGATTCCGGCACCTATTTTTGTACTGTAACTGATAGTAATGGTTGTGTCGGCATAGCATCGATAAACATTCCGAGAGATTCGCTAACGGTCTATGTCGATGTCGGTACCGATACTATCCTAGCTGACCCTGGTGACATTGTTAATTTCCCGGTCAGGCTGATACGATCGAAACATTTGCCGCCGAGTGGGGCGACTAAGTGGCTTACGACGTTTACCTTCAATCGGACACTCATGGCTCCGAAGGATAATACATTATACCCTTCTTACACAGTCGGGCGGTGGCGAACCCTTACGTTTGATGGAAACCGGCCGGATCCGATGGAACAGGGGGTTATGCTTCCTGTCGATTATATTGTTACGCTTGGCGATACAACGGAGACGCCGATCATAGTCGAGACCTTTGCATTTACCAATGGTAGGAAAACCTATGTAACAAGGTACAATGGACTATTACGAATCAGAACCTGTGCTGCAGGCGGTACAAGATTGTTTAGCGATAGTAGTAAATTATTGCTTTCGCAAAATCACCCGAACCCTGCTTCGGAGATAACGACGATCGGGGTCGATCTTCGTGAAGTAGGGCATACCGAGCTCATTCTTTGCGACATGCTCGGCAGAAAAGTAAAGACTATCATAAACGGCGAGTATAAAGCTGGGCATCTTGACTTCACTGTTGATGTCAGCGATCTACCTCGCGGAAAATACGTGTATGTATTGCAAACCCCCTCGGCAGTGCGCTCAAGAATCCTTGAAATAGAACGATAACGAACGCAGTGCACCCACAATTAAAGTCTTGGTTTGTACTAAGCATTCTTTGCATCATGCTTAGTGTGTTAGTTATTACCGGTTCGTATAGTCCGGTATATTCTCAGCCGCTTTCTGATAGTGAGAAAGCGGTTGTTCCTGTTTATGGTGCGTTCATAGGCTATAATCTGGTGCGCCATACTTCCTCGTTCGATTCGTTACCTGGTATTCCGAATTGCTGCCAGGGATACGAAAATGGTGGATCCGGCAATGGATTTTCTTTCGGTGTTTTTTATGAGATGCCATTTTCCAAAGTGCTCGCTCTCTCGCTTCGATTGCGATATGATTATTACGGAGCGACACTAAA
>DASTAO010000411.1:0-7876 GCA_035712525.1 Kapaibacterium sp. (SeqCode) | reverse complement strand
TTTTTGCCGGATCATCAAGTTCGACTTTCCATTTTGGAGCCTGGGCATAAACCGATGAAATGGAAATAATGCACGAAACGGTGAGAATATTTAATAAGTGAGTGAAATAGCGATTCATGTTGTACATTCCGTACCTGATGCGCATCTGTGATCCGAGAGCCCTCCCGCGGCATATTGAGGGATGTACACAGGCTTGACGCCGCGGGGGACTCCAGACGTTCAGTTGCGCTGCCTTGTGAATGAGGTTATGAAATCGAAACAATAAGCGGGCGTTTTTTGAAATAACGATCAGCCGATTGTCCCTTGCCTTGTGTACGATGCAAAAATAGCCGAATGGAACTCGGGAAACCAACCCGAAAATTTGAACATTCTTACTCGCCGAGAATCGCAAGCGAGGGATGCTTGCGTCACAGGCAATGGCAAAACCTAATTATTTACATGAATTGCTCGGTGCGCTCACCAAGGCTGAACGCGTTACGGTTTCTTCTCTTGAACTCAAGGGGAAGGAGCAGGCATTGCTCGAGTTCTTCTTATCCCGACTGGGCCAATTGGCCCCAACGAAAGAAGAAATCTCTGCAGCTCTTTCGATGAGCGGGGCTCATATCGATAAGACTAGCTCCATTATTCTTAAAAAAAGTTATGAATTGCTGGTGCCGGCTGGCGGCACCGATCTTTGGGTATTCTTGCGGCAAAAGCGGCTTATTCGTCATTTGTATCATGAATTAAATCTTGAAGAGCGCGAATTACTTCGCGCCAAGGATACAAAAGCGTTAGCTACCTTTTACTTCGAAGCATTCGAAACATTGCACGCAATGAACTTCACGGATTACGATCCGGATGAAGGTAAACGGTATATGAATCGGTATTTCGAATTGAAGCCAAATGTTACTGCGACCGAGCGGTTGATGGTTGAGGGCAGGCTGATCCGGCAGCTTATTATCAATGCTCAGGCAATTGGCAAAGTGGATAGTTCATTGTTGTCACTTGAAAAGGATTTGCAACGCCTTGAGCTATTAATTGATGATTCCGTTGCGCCTACCTCGCTGTGTCAATTTTATCTTGCGGTTACTCATTTTTACAAAGTAGTATCCGTCGATACTAAAAAACAGCGGCAGTACCTTCAGGTTGTCCTCGATATTATGGAGCGGGATAAGGGTGATTTTACAACTGAAGATCGTGAGCTTCTGAAATGTAAGATCGCCGATACCTATTACCAGGAAAGTGAGTTCGAAACAGCCTACTCCATCTATAGGCAGATCATACCCTATCACGTCGATCTCTTCAAAGCCCAGTTCTTTTTTACATCGACATACCTGCAACTATCGATCATTTGTAAAGATCATGAGAATACTGACCAAATTGTTGCAACATTTTACCAGCTCTACCTCGATCAAGGTGCCGATGGGGGACAGCCGGCTACATCGGCTGCGCTTTGCCTTGCAAAAAGGTATTTGTTGCAGTGGCAGCCTGAACAAGCCTATCACTATATAACTCTTGGCTTTGCTTCGAACGATAAGAATATTCTGGCATCGTTCGAGATCGAATTACGGAAACTCGAAACGGTGTATTTTATCCAGAAGAATGACTTACGATTTGCCGAAGAGTTGATCGATAAACACAGTAAATATTTGCAAAGCAAGAAGATCAGCCTAAAGTCGAACATTCACGGGGTATTCTTCAAACTATTGAGAGCAATACTTGACGAACGTACTGGCGGGAAAAAACTAAATGGTGAACAAGAACAGCAATTGGCCAATCAATCCTCAGGCTTTGTTTCGATCTACGGTATGCTGTTGAACAACATACGGAATAGGGTCCGGACATAGTATCGTATGTGCTCAAGGTTGCAAAAAATTCATCCTCCTAAGAGCAATAGATAACGAGGTTATCAACATTTAATTTTATTCATTCAAGAACTGTCACGGCGCGAGCTTAGCCGCGCGTTAGCTATGCATCAAAGCAGAGAACGTCACTTTGAACCACAGAACAACTAAACGAACTACTAAACACACAACGATACTTTGGAGATCATTATGAAACGCACAGTTATTTTTTATTCGATGATCGCAGTACTCTTTGGCATCATCGGAAATTTCAAGGCGATGGCGCAGCCAGCAGTGAATATCACGACTCAGCTATCAATGCCGCCAAACCCTTCGCCATATTTATCCGATTGGCAATCGAATCCGCAGTCGATCATCTTAACTGCGAATCTTGCTCAGCCCTATAATCAACCGGTGAAACTTATGGCTCAGCTTACCCTTAACGGACAGGTTGTTGCTAAAACCAATCCGCAGAAGATGAAACTGCTCTCGCTGCATCAAGGGATGAATTCCTTTATTGCAATCGATCTTGTCCCGTATTCTGCGATCGATTTTACCGGCAGCATCGATCAGTCGGTTCAGCGATCCGGGATGTTGCCTGAAGGTAATTATCAGATCTGTATCTGGTTCGTCGATGGTGAAACACCCAGAGAAATTGGGGGCTCGGCTTGTAATCCCTTTACGATTCGCGACATACAACCACCGACATTGCTTTCACCGGCAAACGGTGCCGTCTTTCAGGGTTCGCAACTTAGAACTTCGACCGATCGATTCAAGCATGCAACACAGCTGACGCTCGCTCAACTGGCATCGACAGATCCGGGTGAGTTAAAAAACATGTCTTCAATCGATCTTACCGTCGGTGGAAATCATTTTCTGTACACGATCGATCCGAAATTCACCGAACGTGACACTGCCGAAGCAATGCAGATTCCGGTCATGGCAATTCGACCAGGGACAAATACCAACACGCTTAGTACAGCAGCAACTTGTAGTTGTGGTTGTGGTGGGACGGCACAGCCGCGATGTGCCACAAAAGAATGTGGGTGTAGCAAGACGAAGACGGCAGCATCTACCCATTACGAACTAAACGATGTACTTATTAGTAGTACGACCATTTCAGGCCAGGGAGCCGGTGATCCGGTTCCAACGGAATCGATCTCTCTGAACTTTTCCTGGCTGCCACCGATGCCGGTGCCGGCAACACCGATCAGATATCAACTACGTATTGTCCCAATCTATCCGGGGCAAACAGCGCAGCAGGCTTTCCAAAGCAGCCAACCGATCATCGTTCGTGAAATTTCTTCGACATCGTGGCTCCCAGATAATCTGACGATCTTCGGCCATGAGGCAAAGAGCTTTGCATGGGGTGTACAAGCGATCAATAGTCTTGGCAACGCTATCGGCAAAAATAACGGCTGGTCTGAAATTAGGGTGTTCGATCTGATCGATAGTGTGCCACCAACCCCGAATAGCTTTTTCGATGTTTTTCAAACTGTCGATTTGCCAACTGCCGGTATGGTTCGATTAAATACAACACCTGAACCTTGCCCGTATAAATTTAAGAAGTTGAAGCGCAGCTTCTATACACCTTGCAAGAATGGCATGCGGAGTAAATATCAGGTATGGGGAATATTTACTTGCTCGCTAAATAAAGGGCATAGTGGCCCGCATCATGGTACTATGGATGATTATTATGTGCTCGTTGGCAGCATTGGCTGTGAAGACGACAACTCCGGGACTGGTTCAACGCCGATAGAGCCGCTTCCGGAAGGAGCACGGATCATCAAGAAAGACTCACTTGATAAAATTCCGAATCGCGAAGAAGCTGATAAGAACGATGTTGGTGCTGGTGGTGTAAAGAAAGAGCCGTGCCCTTATGTTGAGAAAACATTGCTTCGTACCGTTGCCGGATCATGGAAGCGTGGCAAAACAACGGTAAGACATATCAGCTATCATCGGACGACTGTTGCCTGGGCTGACGTAACCTGGAGTCGTGATATTTGGAATGTATATCTAGTCAAGCATTGCATCTTAGAAAAGAACCATGCCGGGCCGCATAAACTTGATGCAGGCAAAGAAGAATTTGAGAAATATGGTACGATTACCGAGACTGTAACATATGGTGTCGGAGTACCTCAAGTGCCGCCGAAAAGCGCGGCCGACAATCTGCCACAAGAAGATCCCCATTAACTAATGGTAAGTGATAAAGCAAACGAGGGCGGCGAAAGCTGCCCTTTATTTTTTCACAACACCCATCATCATTCCATCGCCGATTGTTGCAAAGGCGCTGAACATTGATCGTTCGCCCACGAATTTCTTATTGAATTCGCGAATGGCAAGGACATTATTAAAATCAGGATTATCGGCCGTCATGGCAGTATCGGCCACAAAGCCGAAGGCCATGGCATTATCGCCAACGATGATACCGCCATTACGGACTAATCGTAGTGACTCCTGAAGATAATTTACATAATTAAGCTTATCGGCATCGATCATGATAAAATCAAAGAAATTATCGGGCATGGTTTTCATGTGATCGAGAGCTGCTCCTTGCAAGAGCGAAATATTCTCGAGATTTAACTCCCGAAATAATTTTCTGGCAGTCTGAGCATGGAGAGCCTCATATTCCAATGTAACTACTTCACCATCCACTCCGACAGCTTCTGACATGATCGCAGCGCTATAACCAAACAACGTCCCGATATCCAATACCCGCTTTGCTTTGATGGCACGTAAGAAAAAGCCGATAAACCTGGCTTGCTCAGGACTGATCATTATCTCCGGAATGCCGGCAGCATCGGCCTTCGATTTCATTACGGCAAGTAACGATTCTTCACTCGAAGCGACAAGATCGACAATGTAATTGTAGGTTGATTCTGTTAGAGGGGTGGCTTTCATATTAATATTTATCGTGATAACAGAAGCATTATAACAGCGAATTGTTCTGTTTGTGTTACTGAAATGGAAGAGCAAAAAAAACCATTAACCAAACAGGAAATTGAGCGAATTGCCCATGAGCAGGCATCGCCGGCCTTATTTGCGTCATCCGAAACTCCGCAGGAGATCAACCGCGAAAAGCAATACAATAAAGCGATGCAGGAGAACGCTCCGTACCTGACGCTCGGGGCACAACTGGCGGGCACAATGCTGCTTGGCGCCGGTATAGGCTGGTGGATAAAATCGAAAACCGGTGACGATATCTGGCTTGGTATAGGTGCCGGTATCGGTGCTGTGTTAGGGCTTGCTTATTTTATATTAGTTGTCCTTCGGCTGGAAAAAGAGAAGGCCAAAAAGAAATAATTATCGCATCGATCTCGGTTTATCGAATATTTCTTTTGCAATTATGAATTTCCGGTACGAATCAGGTGTAAGTGATATTAAGCTGTTTGTCTTCTTTTCTTGACTATCACCGCGTTGATAAGCTGCTTCGTCAACATTTTGGCTCTGGCGTTCTGAGTCAGTAAACCCCTGATTCTTTTTAAAATGAGAGACTTCTTGATGTTCGCTGCTCGTTAGAATATCTTCCGGAGTATTCTGATAAGCAGATTCGGAGTTACTATCTTCTTCGGTAGCGTAACCGATCGCCGCATTGTCATAGGCAAAATTCGATTCGTGGTCGTCTGTTGTCGTGCGACCAGATAGTTGCTGTTTTATCGTCCTCACATTGGCTGCGCTTTCAGCCTCACGCTTTCGCCGTGCCTGCTCGATCATTTTTTTCGCAAGGTCATTCTGCTTATCCATCGACTTCTTGCCTCTGGATAGGAGCATCCGTAAAATTAGGATACCTACTATGATCAGAAATACTTTCATAACGCTCCTGAAACGATCGTGCCTTTTTTGACGACAGCTACAACATCGCTGACACCAATATGGTACGGTAAAAATGAAAGCGATGGAATATCATATAAGACAAAATCGGCCATCTTTCCAACTTCCAGTGAACCATGCGTTGCAGCCCGATCGATGGCTGCCGCACCGTTGAGTGTCGCTGCCGTCAACGCTTCTTCCGGCGACATCCCCATTCCAATGACCGCAAGCGAAATGGCAAGCTGCATATTCTCGCTCATTGAGGAGCCGGGGTTGCAGTCGGTAGCAATAGCAACGGCGCAGCCGGCCTCGAGCATTTTTCGAGCAGGTGCATAAGGGGAGCGGATACACATCGCAGTAATAGGTAACAAGGTTGCCACAGTCTGCTTCGACTTTGCCAATGCAGCTATCCCCTTATCATTTATCTTTAACAAATGGTCTGCACTAAAGCTATTTAAGGAGGCAGCTAATTCAGAGCCATCTGTATCGGCAAGTTCATCACAATGAAGCTTGATCTTTAGTCCAGCTTCTGTTGCTGCATTGCAGATTCGTTTTGTCTCCTCATTGGTAAAATACCCTTCATCACAAAAAACATCGGCAAATTCGGCAACGCCCGAAGTGACAACTTCCGGAAGCTGATCGAAGATCAGCTCTTCAATATAGGCATTTCGTTCTTTATCACGAGGAAAGGCATGGGCACCGAGCCAGGTAGTAATAATATCGATGGGCAGCCTAGTACCGATGATCCTCGCTGCTTCAAGAAGTTTTAATTCATCTTTTACCGACAACCCATATCCAGATTTTACCTCCATCGTCGTCGTGCCCAGCGATAGGGCATTACGGACAAATTTTTCGGAGTGGTGGACTATATCTGTTTCCGTTGCCTGTCGGGTTGCATCGACGCTGGCCCTGATACCGCCACCCATCGCAGCGATCTCTTGATAGCTTTTTCCCTGGGCTCGCATACAGAATTCATTACTGCGTTCTCCGGCAAAGACGGCATGAGTGTGAGAATCAACAAAGCCCGGCAAGGCTACAAGTCCAAGGCAATCAATCCGTTCGCTAATGCCTGCGGGAAGGGAAGTCTCATTTCCCACATATTCGATATAGCCGGAATCGCTTACTACGATAGCGGCATTCTCGATAGTTCTTATAGTAGCCATTTCAGCTCCCTTCAGGGCTTTCGTGCCCTGGGGTGTGATCAGCAATCGGATATTATGATAGCACTTCATTCTACTACAAAGATACGTCTAAGGGTGTTGTTCTACGGGCTTCTGCTTCGGAACCGCCCTGTTTGGCACTGGGTTATCCGTAAGCATTTTGGGCATTTAGCTCAGTCGGTCTAGAGCGTTCGCCTCACACGCGAGAGGTCACAGGTTCGACCCCTGTAATGCCCACAGCTCCGCTATTTCGGGGCGAAACAAGCGAAGTATTTTTTCGCATCATACATTTATTAACCATTACTCAATACGACGTATGGCACTTCAAATTAAAACCTTTCGCATCAGCGATAGCGATGGCGAACAGACCGTAAATACCTTTCTTACCGGCAAACGCGTTCATCACTGGGAAGCTTCTTATGGCGGCGACCCTTCACTTGGAATGTGGAATTTGCTCGTAGCGTATGAAGAAGATCATTTCCGTGATCGTGGTGACCGCAGCGATCGCCGCGAACGGCCGCAGCGTACCGAACGCCGCCCTGAAACTCCTAAAGCACCGCGCATCGAGCATACAGCACCCGAAATAGCTTCGGAGCTATTGCCGCTCTATGAGAACATTCGTAAATGGCGCAACCAGATCGCTCGTGATGAAAAGATCAAGCCGTACATACTCTTTAATAATAAACAGCTCGAAGATCTGGTCAAGACTCCACCGGCTGATCTCGACTCGTTAAAAACAACTGTGCCGGATATGAACGATGATCTCTTCGGTAAATACGGTAATCAATTATTAGGATTATTCTCAGCGGCAACGGCTGCTGCCTAAGATCGGAATAATAAAGTGTGCCGGTGATTAAGCCGGCACACTTCGATCGTTGTCCTTCTTGTTTTTTTTAATAAGGCCATAGCCGGTGTTGATAACGGCTATAGAAGGTGAGAGGTGTGTTGTGTCGTGGAAATCGCAGAACTTCCGTCACAAAAATACCCGTCCGGAATTACCCTTGTGTTACCGAACAATGAAGAAATGAGTACGAACGTCGAGGATTTTCTTTCGAGCAATAAAGCCGATCGTTTGAAGCACCC
>DASTAO010000410.1:0-8041 GCA_035712525.1 Kapaibacterium sp. (SeqCode) | reverse complement strand
AGCCGACTGTAAGTCGGCTTTTTCTTTTTAATGTGGCAAACCGATACGTTATCAAACAATTAATTCTTCGCAAACCGGACACCTTTTAAATCCATTAGCGCTTAAAATACCTTACACAGTAATACTGCAAACTTGGGATACAACGAAGGATAACTGCATCGTTTTTCCGCAGTGATTTTTAGTATACTAATAATTAAGGAGATGTGCCCATGCCTACGACCAATATGAAACATGAATCGTTTAATCGAACGGTAACTTCGTTCGCCGATATCAAAGCTCTCGGTCTTAACGAGACCGAACCGAATTCTGTAAGCACGAAGAGCGAAACAATGCCGACCCATCGGACATTCGATGACGGCGTTGAATACAGACGATACGAGCTTTCACAAGAAAGCGATACAACGACTACCGCTTCGGTTTAATCCTTCTTAGCTAAGACCTTCTCATAAACTTCGGCATATTTATAAGCCGAGTTATCCCAGGAGAAGTCTGACGTCATTCCATTGCGTTGAAGTTCACGCCACTTTTCCGGATGCTTATGGTAGGTTGCTAACGCACGGTCGAGTGCTTTAGCAAATGATTTTGCATCGTATTTATCAAACAAAAATCCTGTCGCCGGTTTTTTCTTTGTACCTTCATCAAGATCGATCACCGTATCGGCAAGCCCTCCGGTTCGGCGTGCCACCGGGATGGTACCATAATGCATCGAATACATTTGGTTAAGCCCACAGGGCTCATACGCACTGGGAATAAGAAAAATATCCGCACCGGCTTCGATCTTATGAGCAAAGCCATCGTGGAATCCTAAATACAATGCGAACTGCTTGGCATGTTTCTTTTGCAGTTTCGAGAATGCTTCTTCATATTTCTTATCGCCCGAGCCAAGCATTATTATTTGTGCCCCACTCTTCAAAAGATGCTCTATGTTTTCGAGGACGAGATCGACACCTTTTTGCGGGACGAACCGGGCGATCATAGCGACGATCGGCTTGCCTTCTTCATACGGAAGATCGAATGCCGAACAGAGATCTTTTTTACATTCTTCCTTGCTCTCGATCGAATCGACGTTGAATTTTTTTGCAGTATAGACATCCTTCATCGGATCCCAGACGGCCATGTCGATGCCATTGGTAATGCCGTAGAGATCTTTCTTGCGCTTAGTCAGCAAGCCCTCCATCCCACATCCAAATTCCTTCGTCCGAATTTCTTCGGCGTACGTTTCGCTTACGGTCGTGATAGCATCGGCGTAGGTAAGACCGGCTTTCAAGAATGAAAATTTCTCGTAGAACTCAACGCCATTCGGACTAAAGTACTCTGCCGGTAAGCCGGTCTTCATGTAGGACTGAGCCGGAAAATTTCCCTGATAAGCAAGATTGTGAATGGTAAAAACTGTTTTCGTATTGGCAAAGAACGGATCGGTCTTTAACGAATCTTTTAAGAGTAACGGTATTAACCCCGACTGCCAATCGTTGCAATGAATGATATCAGGTTTCCAGAGTAAGCGACGGCATAATTCAAGCACGCCAAGATTAAAGGTCAAAAATCGCTCATCATTATCCGGATAATCGACACCGGTATCGGGATCGCCATAAAGTCCCATTCTGGAAAAATATTCTTCACATTCGGCCAGATAGATCTGTACTCTCGTTTTCGGGGTAAGGATGGCACTCGATTTTGCATTAACAGTTGCCATCTTTCCGCCGATATTGAATTCCATCCCCTGGGTGCGGTTAATGATATGAATCTTCTGCTTCTTTTCGCCGATAAATCCATACTTCGGCATGATGATCCGGACATCGTGCTTGTACTCCCTGAGGGCCTGCGGAAGTGCCGAACTAACATCGGCAAGCCCGCCGGTTTTGGCGTACGGATAGACCTCGCTCGAAACGAACAAGACACTGCGCACCGGGAATTGAGTTTTTTTCGTCTCGGTCATCGAGTTATTCGTAAATTGTAAAATGGGAATCCGCTGCCGGATAGAAACCGTACATAATTATGCAAAAATACGGAATTTTTCAGGCATTTTTTTAGAGTTTCATAACTTATAGTATTGTGCCATGCCCCACATGACACGGTTCACTAATCATCAGACATTAAGAAAATATGATACGTCAGTCGTTATCTCGTGTTGTGGTTGCATTATTCGTCCTTGTTCTGGCGGCTACCGAAGCCTACTCTCAGAAGGATTCTGTTGAAGTTCGTCCCAAACGTTCAGGGATTGATTGCGATTTTTCGGTTACGGTAAAAAATCGAAATGGAGCTCAAAAAGCTATCGATGAAGTAGTCTTCAAGGTTAACTCTACCGATGGTGTGTTCTTCAGTACGACGACAAACCCGGCAAAATGGAATCCGCCGCAATATGATCCGGATTTTATTACCGATACGATCTATGCCCAGGAAATTTCTGCCTTTATTCAGCCCGGCAAAGATCTCGCCGGCTTCGATTTTGCGTATACTGCTAATTCGCTTTATGATAAGCCTACGCAGATACTTTATGAGACTTGGTCGGCAGGAAGCTTGGTTTCCAGCGGAGTAATTAATCCGGTCTGTACTGCATTTCAATCGTGGTCACAGATCGACACTGTGACGGTATTTACTCAACTGAGCGGGCCTGACCCATGCTTTAATTTTACTCTACAAAACCGCAACTCATTCCAACCACCGGATATTTATACTGTCAGGATCCAGTTGCTTACTACCTCATCAGGTACTTTCCGACCTTCAACCATTAAGCCACCGACGGGCTGGGTTGTCGATTCGGTTACGGCTTATAATGTGTATTTCAGAACTGTTGATAATCCGATCTTAAGCGAGAACTCGCTCGGAGGATTCCAGGCCTGCTTGCGTGGTAACCCCGCAGCGACCAAGCATGATTTTGTATGGGAAGCATACGATCGCGAACATGCCCCAATTGATCGCGATACGCTCAGAAATATTCCAATCCAGGCATTAAGTGGTTCCATTGCGACTGATAATGATATCGTTTTAGCTGCGCCATTGGGTGGGAGCGGTTGCATCTATGGCCTAACTGTAAAAAATTATCACGTGTCGAATGTGCTGGCACCAAGCCCGATCTCAAAAGTGGTACTAACCATGCAGACGCCAAGCGTCACATTCGACGCCGCACCGAGTGCCCCGGCGCATTGGACTAAAACGCTTACCCCAACCAGTATCACTTACACTGCTGATGCACCGGCGTATGCCATACAAAGCAGCGTTGTTTCTACCGATTTCAAATTCTCAGTAACCGGCTCGAACAATAATGACTTCACTGTTAATTGGGAAACCTGGGGACAAGCTGTGCTCAGCACCGGATCGTTTACTTCTAAATGTACAACTGCTGCACCCAGACATGATGAAGCTTCAGTCGGAATTGCCGATCAAAACGATCCGTGCAAACTGAAGATTACGATCTCGAACAAACATAATGTTCCGGCATCGGATATCAATACCATTACACTATCGATACCCAGTAGCGATGGAGTGATCATTCCTTCTTCAAGCTCATTATCTTGGAATTACACCAACACATCGGGCAATGAAATTAAGATCACAAGCCTTGGTACGGCTCAGACAACGAATCAGAGTCAGGAAATTATCTTTACACTAACGCCGACGACCCCTGGAGCTGCGATCCAGATGACCTGGAAGACCTTTGAAGATGTTGCTGCACAAAAACAGGTAGACAATGGGATAATACCGATAAGCTGCACCCCGGGATCAGTAGTTAAGCCTAATGATACGGTAACTCTGAGCGGATCTGATAATGACTGTTTGCAGCACTTTAGCGTTTTAAGCCGTAATGGTTCGACTGTCACCAAACTGACGCTTACACCAACAAATGATTGGCTTATCGATCAGGTTATTGGTACTCCGTCAGGCTGGACAGCCAATATCGATGGTACAAAGCAATTTGTAACGTTCACTTCATCAACCGGTGTTACCGATGGCCAGACACTCGGTGGATTTGATGTCAAGTTTATTGGCTTTGGCACCCAATCGCTCTTTACTGTTTCTGCTGAAACCCAGAATCAAGCTTCTATCAGTTCGACTTCGATCATTAACCTTACCTGCACTCCTTCGGCAGGAGTTGAACCTGGTACACCGGGTGCCGGCTTAACGGATATTAGCATTGTTCCGAATCCGACTACATCGTCGAGCCAGCTGCGATTTATCGTCAATTCGGAAGATCGCGTTTGGATATCGGTCTTTGATGAACTGGGTAAATCGGTTACCGTTGCCGCAAATCAGCTATATGCACCGGGTGCGTATGAAGTACCACTCATATTAAATGACCAACCGGCGGGAAGTTATTACATTCGTATTCAATCTTCTCACGGTGTCATTACCAAACGATTGGTAAAGCACTAATTCTACAATCATATAGAAATAATAAAGGCGCCACAATGGCGCCTTTGTTATTTTAAAGCTTCAATCAGTAAACCTTGTAATGCCGGTTGGCCGGGCAACTGCTGTTGCAGTAGTTGTTGAAGTTCAGCTTTCGAACCACCATGAAGAACATTCTTTAGTGTTGAAAATACCATAAGCTGACCATCGGTTTGCCGAAGGCCCTTGCGATAAAAATGTTTTGCATCCCTGCTTAGCCGAGTTTCAAGAGCGGTTGCCGTTGCCCCATCAAGAGCGAACAGTATCCATTCTAATAATCGTAATTGGACATCGAACGAAAGGATGTAGTTAGAACCGGCATTGAACCCGAATCCCTGTTCAAGAAACTCACGGGCAAGAGTATAGCGCGTATCGAGCAGCGCAAGTTCAACACGGTAGATGGCTTCGCTCGTAGCAAGGGGTGTTCGCTTGGCAGGCTGTATCGGGGCGATGCCCTCGTTAAGCAACCGGCGAGCAATATCGAGTTTGCCTAAGCCTAACCCCACCCGTACAAACACATCGAGATGGAAGCGAAACCGCTGATAAATATCCATTCCGAACGATCGCAACTCAGCATTATATATTTTATAAGCTCCTTCAAAATCGCCTTCAAAAAAAGCAAGGCTTCCTTTTCGTAGTTGGACCTTCGGCTGCTCATCTTCACGGATTATAAGCGGGAGTTTTAGAAGGTCGTCTTCGAGCAATCGCAGATATACCCGAAATTTTTCCGCATCGAATGAAAAAATAGCATAGTATAGCAAAAAGGCATACGTCAAATGATAGCGGGCAATGGGTGCGTCTTCTTCGGCCAATAACTGCTCTGTTTCGGCTAATCGCTTGAACAGTTGCTCCTTATATACGGATGGTTTTTTGCGAACAGGATTAACAGCATGATCGACAACGTCTCTCAGTAATTTACAAACATGAAACTGCACTGCTGTTTCATGCTCGCTCATCGTGCTCGAACGTCGGCACATCACCATGATCGCTGTAAAAAGCTTCACATCGAATGATGTGCTGGTAACTCCGATAAGCAGATGTAGGGTTCTCAAATAAAACTCCTGGAGATGCTCTTTATCTTTGGCGATTTGCCGCATGTATCGCTCCTGTGCCTGAAACTCTCGCTTGAAGTGAGTATCAAGACCGCGAGTTTGCAAAAAGACCAGCAGCTCGAAGCCACGCTCAGGGATCAGAGCATCGTAACAACGTTGCAGCAAAATCGAGAGCGTAGCATGCAAATGACTATCCGACATCCCGAGTTTTGCGATAGAATGCTCTGCGACCGAATCGGGACTATTAGTTGAAAGGTATAACTGAAGAATAGCCTGCTGCTTGCCGCGCAGTGGCAATTCTCGAACGGTCTCACGCTCGGAATCTGTTAGGGTCGATAGTAACTGGGAAAAAAGGCTCATAGAGGAATTGCTAATTCCTATGTATGGTCTGGGTTAAGGTATAGTTATGGTAAATTCCCTTTAACGAAGTATTGTCATCGCTTTTGTCTCGGTCATACCACCGGCATCAAGCCGATAGTAATAAGTACCATTAGCGATCTTACCCGGATCGAACACTACCGAGTACGGACCGGCCGGATGATAGGCATCGACGATTTTCGATATTAATTCGCCGCGGCTATCGAATACTTCAAGGACGACATGGGAAGCCCTTGCAAGATCGAAGCGAACGGTCGTTTGGTTCTGGACTGGGTTCGGGTAATTTTGATAGAGAATGAATCCTGTGGCAGCAGGAGCTTCATTGACACCGACAAAGGCATCGCGAATCACGTTTTCATTATTCGACGATGCATTCACAGCAAACCCAAGCGACGCCGGGTCAAACCCATTTAGTACGCCCTTTCGTAATTGTTGATCAACTCCAAACCACTGACCTAATAACGCTGAATAGACTTGACGGAAATCAAATTCTTTTACTAGATCGCCATAAATATCCAGGCTGGAAAGATTCGGGTTTGACCCGAATACATTTCCATTAACAGCATTACCAAAAACGAACATTGGCGCAGCAGTACCATGATCGGTACCGGAAGTGCTGTTTTGATTTACGCGACGGCCAAATTCGGAATAGGTCATGCCGACGACTCGATCGGCGACTCCCATCAATTCCATATCCTTCTGGAAGAGAGTGATCGCTTCAGCAAGCTGCTTCAGCAAAATTCCCTGTCCTGAAGTAGGATCCATCGAGTTTTGCTGAACGTGCGTGTCGTAGCCTCCCTGTTGCACGAAATATACTTTCGTTGTCATCCCGGCCTGAATGCACCAAGCCACTTTCTGCAATTGCATTGCCAGTGGATTTGCCGAGGGATAGGCTACCTTATTAGTGGTAGCACTTGGAGCAGCAAATAACGTTTTGAAGCGATCGCCATATTTATCCGATTGCTCAAGTACACCTCTTATAAAACTTACTTCGGTGCCATAATTATTTACGGGGATCGGATCGGCTGCATAACTCGTTGCCGAAGCATATTTGCTCGGATCGGAAACCGCAACACCCATCACCGAGCGTTCGCCTTGATAAATAAGCGTCGTTGCGGTTGAAATAGCAATGCCTACCGGATCTTCCGGTCCTATTTCAAGTGGGTAATCATCCGGTACGAGAGTCTGTAAATATCGCCCAACCCATCCCGTCGAAAGCACAGTAGTGCTATCGCTTGCTGAATTCCAAATATCGGTTGCGCGAAAATGCGACCGGTTCGGATCGGCATAACCGACGTTTTGAAGAATGGCTAACTTGCCATCTTTATACAAATTAATAAAATCATTACCCATCACCGGATTCAGCGCCAGATTCGGTCGCACCTGAAACGGCGTCAGTGTTGCTTTATCGGCCGAACTGACGAAACCGATGTTCGCGCGATTGGCATCGTATTTCGGATCGGTAAAGGGGATAACCATATTAAGCCCGTCGTTACCACCGGCGAGATTAATAATGACAAGAATGCGGTCACTCGAGCCGGCCTGATTATTTAATAACGCATCAAGCAGCGCCGAGCGCCCAAACGCCCTACCAGAAAAACCGGCAACTGAAAATGGTACGCTTGCTGCGGCGAGCCCAAGCGGAATGTGTTTGATAAAATCTCTACGTTTCATTATCGCGTCCTCCTTATGCTAATTGATATTCGGCAAGTTTCATGATGGTGTTCGCAAGTAAACGCAAACCCGTTATTTTTTCCTTGTCCGTCAGCGATTGCCATTCATACGTATTCGGAGGCAATTTGCTTTTCACATACGCATGAGCATTATCGCCTATCGGCTGCGGGCAAAGGTAGGTTGCCATCTCAGTTAGCAGGTCGTCAAAATCGCCATTATAATTAGCAAATTGTTTTCCCCACGCCGTCACCTGATCGCCCGTTAATTGAATTGGGGAATTAGAAATATTACTGTTGTATCCATCGCCACCGATCGCAGGGAGCGATCCGGCGACTGCAATTGCTGTACTTAATACTCCCCGAAGTGGAAGTGTTGTCGTACTCATCCACGCATGATATCCCGGCCAGCCTTTCACATTCGGAGGATCGAGCAACTGCTGTGATTGATTAGCAGTATAATAAAAAATTGTACCGGCTTGCAAGCGATCGATCGTCAGATCGAACTGGCGGATCATGCCGATAATATGCTCGTATGGCGATTTGATCTGTGCA
>DASTAO010000409.1:0-4531 GCA_035712525.1 Kapaibacterium sp. (SeqCode) | reverse complement strand
AACGATCTTACGAATATCATCTTGCAATAACGGCTGAAAGAGAACAATATCATCAACCCGATTCAAAAACTCTGGCCGCATGACCTTCCGCAGTTCGGCAATAAGCTTAGTCCGAAGATCGCCCATAATCTCATCGCGATTCGAATCCTGCATATTGCTTATTTGCTGCGTAATAAGCTGGGATCCAATATTGCTCGTCATAACGATGATCGTATTCTTAAAATCAACAGTCCTACCCTGAGAATCCGTTAATCTTCCATCGTCAAGAACCTGCAATAAAATATTAAAGACATCAGGGTGAGCTTTTTCTATTTCATCAAGCAACACAACGCTATATGGGCGGCGTCTGACTGCCTCGGTCAATTGCCCGCCTTCTTCATAGCCAACATATCCTGGAGGAGCACCGACAAGCCGCGATACGGAGAATTTCTCCATGTATTCGCTCATATCGATACGCACCATGGCTCTTTCATCATCGAAAAGGAATTCGGCGAGGGCTCTGGCAAGTTCGGTCTTTCCAACGCCGGTACTACCAAGAAAAATAAAACTGCCGATAGGCCGGTTTCTATCCTGCAACCCGGCGCGCGAGCGACGTATGGCATTCGAAACAGCAGTAACAGCTTCATCCTGTCCGATTACCCGATCGTGAAGATTAACCTCCATCTGAAGCAGCTTCGCCCGTTCGCTCTCGAGCATTTTCGAAACAGGAATACCGGTCCACTTCGATATCACTTCGGCAATATCCTCAGCGGATACTTCCTCTTTTAATAAGGATTGATCTTTCTGGACCTTCTCTAATTCTTCCTGCTTCTTACGGATGGACTTTTCTAACTCTACGATCTGTCCGTAACGGATCTCAGCGACCTTTGCCAGATCGCCTTCACGTTCATAGCGTTCGGCATCGGCCTTCGCTTGTTCTATTTCCTGCTTGTTCGCACGGATATCTTTGATAAGATTTTTTTCGAGATCCCAATGCGATCGAAGCTGGGTTCTCTCTTCAATGAGCCCGGCAAGTTCTTTCTCGATCTCATCGAGACGGTGTTTTGTAGTTTCAGCAATAGTAGCCATAGTATATCTGTATACGAATTGGCTCTGATTCCGGTTTCGATTATCGACGGTACTGCAATCCTAAGCGCAATCCAAAAGTAGATAGATGCCAATTCAGATCGGTGACTGCATCGAATAATGGCATATTGAGGTATAATCCTGTCAATAGTGAGAAATTCTTGTTCAACTTGAATTGCACACCAGGCGAGATCTCGAGAGCAAGCTGAAAGCTCGTCGGATGCGGCAAGTCACCTTCGGCAATATTCTTCTTACGCACTCCGGTACTGCGACGCTCCGGATCGATACTGGTATTATAATCCAACGTAGCTGGATATAAAATCTCTGCCGTTTCGAAGTAACTTGAGCTCAATAATAGATCGGCCGAGATACCACCATAGATATAAAACTTTTCTGGTACAAAATAATGGTAAGCACCACCGTGAAGAGATAAATAGGTCAGCGTCACATTCGTCCTAAACTGCTCGACGACCTTGCTTGGTGTAGATCCGGTCGTATCACCGTGGAAAATAGAATCGGTGGTAAAAGTTGTATGCAACGCATTCGCAGCTCCGTTATAAATGCTTAATCCTATTCCCCCCGAGAGCATAAACTTCTTGCTGAACGGAAAAATATAGCTACCGGCAAAACCGCCCGATAGCTGGGGCGTAAAGTTATTAAAGATATCCCCGCCCTTTAGGTAATCAGGTGGCGCGAAGGTAACATCGCTTACGGTAAAAGTCGGCGTCATGGTAAGCTGTACCGTCCATGACCGGCAGCTCGGACAGATCTCCCCTTTGCCTTCGAAGAGCTGGAATGTCCACATATTATTTACCTGTGTTCGGCAAATAACCCAATAGGATTCATTCTTTGCAGCATCGACAATTCGCAAGCTCATAAAACCGCACGATGCTGTATCGCGAACACGGAACAGCATCGGTATCTGCGGGGCACCAACATCGAACGGTTCAATACGCACTGGCGATTTGAAATTACTGCTATCGATTACCGTGATAGAAGCAAGGCCTGCATCGAACAATCTATCGTCGCGAGCAATAAGCGCAAGCGGTCCGTTGCCATCTTCGGTTACCAGTTCAAGATTTGGGCGAACTGTATCCGGAATGTCCGGAATAGTTTGTACGAGCTGCCCACCGTCATTGCCATAAGAATCGTAGTTATCGCTCGCTACACCAAATCCGTAAGAATATAATCCAAACGGCTGATCGCATTGCACTGAGTGAGAACCATATCCTATCTCGACCTGGGCAATGGCATATCGGGAAATACCGATGGTCTTGAAATATCGCTGCGAGATCGGAGAGCCATCTAGTCGCAATGAACTCAGCGCCGCCGTTGGTACAACAAGATTAATATAGTGATGCCAATCACCACGAACCGGAGTAACGAATCGGTAGTACTTCAAAAACTGTTCGGCCGGAGTAATGAAGAGCATGAACGGATCACCGATCCTAACCGAATCCGCCTCAGAACCTTGAGCATATTGAGCAACGAGAACCGGCTTGCTCGTCGTAATAAGAATATTTTCGCCGACGTGATTATCTTCATAATAATCACCTGCTTTATCTAACTTCTTAACGAGTTTATTATCGACAAAGACCTGGGTGTTCGGTTCGCTGGCTACAACACGAATAACGTACTGCGTCTTGCCTTCCATTCTGCCGACGAAGAACTGGCGCCCCCAACTCGGAACCGGTGGCTCCATTTCAAGAAGCTGATCGCAATAAAATACTTCCGTCGGTACCTGAGCACAGGAGTGGCCGGTAAAAAAAGCGATCGGCTTATTTGATACAACTGAAGAACCGGTGAGATCGCTATTCTTGTCCGTCGTTGCTTTACTTTGCAACTGATAGACATCGCCTTTTTGCATCGAAACTGAAAAGGTCTCGCCTTTATGATGGCCGCCGCGAGTATCCGAATTTAAAGTAACGGTTACAACCGTTCCATCCTGCGTAGCGACCCAACTCATCTGCGAAGTAAACGCATCTTCCTGCGCAAGCGGATAATATCCTATCCCCCGATAAACCGTACCAAGTACATTCGTCGGCAAGGCGAGATAACTATCCGTACTGGCAGGCCGGCGCGAAAGACCATATACAGCGACCGGATTATCGGCTTCAAGATGCACGCCGACTTTCTGGACTTGGTCGCTTCCCAGTACCTGAACATTCGAATCGATGTCAATCGGCAGGATCTCTGAAGCGCCAAGGGAGAATTTTTTTACAACGCCGAAACCAGGAATAGTCAACGTGCCATTTGTCGCCTTATCAGCCGTGACATACAACCGAAATTGCAAGCCACTGAAGCGTTCATAGCGTGCGTTCTGCGGGAAGCACACCCAAAAATCTTTACCACGAGATTCTTGCGAGACCATCCTCCGATCGAGGTCCTGCGAAAAGACGATCGTCGATGAAATGAGAAACAAGATCGTCGCTATGATTCCAGTACGCACGGGGTATGAAAAGATCATTCGAATTATTTAACGACGATAAAACGTGAATCCTCGGTTGAAAGCTCGGTCCCGTCAGAGCTATATCGGGTCAGGCGGATATGATAACTACCCGAGGCATAGAGATAGGTAAAGAATGGATGATCGTGAATGCCGTTCGGCATCAGTTGCTGTTGTTGTAATACTTCGATAAGCCGATCGCTGGCATCGAATACTTTCAGGGAGATGAGTTCTGGGTTGTGATTATAATACCGAAGCGTGATCCGCTGCCCATGCCGAGCCGGTGAAGGATACGTCTCGATGATATAAGTATCACGGCGAGGGCGCAATCCGCCTCCGAGGACAGAATCTTGCAAGCCCGATTGGGCTAGTGCTATCTCTGTAGTGAAGAACAGAATCAGGCAACCAAGATACGCAATTGACTTCACGGTAATTTGAGAGTACTAAAGCAATTACCAAACGCTGATTTTTGGTTGCGGGTTGCCGATTTCCTATCCGGTTTGTAGAAATAAAAAAGGGCTCAGAGAACTCTGAACCCTTTATAAAGAGAAATATAAAATTTCTTATTGCTCGGTTACTTCAACCAAGTGACGAACCGTGCGGATCATACCGCGGATCGCCGGAGTGTCGTTATGCTCGACAACATAATTCGGGCGGCCAAGGCCTAATGCCTTGATCGTGCGCTTATGTACCTGCAAGGTATCGGTAACGCTTCTGGTCTGTCTGATCTTCAACTTTTTCATAACGATTATCCTTATCCGTTGAATACTTTTGAAAGCGAAACACCGCGGCGTTCGGCAACCGACTGTGCATCCGAAAGCTGTTCGAGTGCATCCATCGTTGCTTTGACCAAGTTATGGGGATTCGAAGAACCCTGTGATTTGGTCAGGATATCCTGAACACCGGCAAGCTCGAGCACTGCTCTGACAGCGCCACCGGCGATAAGACCGGTACCGGGCGATGCCGGCTTAAGCATTACTTTTCCGGCGCCGAATTTTCCGTGCACCAAATGTGGGATCG